>NZ_VRVA01000107.1:0-17541 GCF_008039945.1 Methylobacterium sp. WL64 | reverse complement strand
CTGTTATCCAGCGCGGGAAGTGGAGAAGAGGTGATTGTGAGGTTCAAGATGAGCTTAGCGGTTGCCGCTCTTGTCGCCGGGCTCGCAGGCCCAGCCCCGGCTTGGGCTTGGACTTCACCGGGCTGCACCAATCTCCCCGAATATGAGCGCGCCCTCGGCGCTCTCCAGGGTATGACGAGCGCCTGCGATATGAGCATCGAAAAGGCGAACAGGATCGCGGCCGCTCAAGGATACAGACCCGGAGGCTTATTCGGGGCGCTCCTGAGCAATCCATCCCGCCCAGTAGCCGAGACGGTTCCGATCTCGGGCCACCCTCAGAACAGCGTACCGCAGCTGCATCACCGCCGCGCTCACCCCGGCGCCACACATCGCCGCGAAGCCGTCGCTCGCTAAACTGCACACATTCAGGAGGCAGACCGATTGGGTATGCGCTCCACGAAACGAGGTTATGAGCAGAACGTCAGCGCGCATGTGCTACAGTGATATCTCTTCCCGTCAGCGCGCCCGAGGTGTTCGCGACACCGCAAAGCGTGCGGCGGGCAAGCACGTGACGACAGGCGCTCTCCGGGCCAGTTCCCCGTAGACCGCCCGTGAAGCCTCGGCCGGGCAGTCGCGTGAGGGTCGGTGCGGTGGGGGAACTGGACACCGCAAGCGCCGGCTCACGGCCCGTTATTGAAGGCGGCTGGACCCAGTGTTAGCCCTGATCCAACGGGGCGAGAGAATGTCGCCGTCCTCTGTGATGATCCAGGGCTGCGCATCGCCTGCGTCTATGGCCTCTGCGGCTGCCGCGAGAGCCTGGCGTAGCGTCGGGAACTCGTGACCCTGCGCGACGTGCGCTGGCCCTTGGCCAGGCCACACGGTCAGCTCGGCTCTCTTGTCGAGGTCGGCTCGCGTCATGCTCTGCTCACGGCTGTTGCGGGAGCGAGAGTACCTACCGCCGACATGCGGCGAGCGAGTGACAATCTGGTTAACGGCTGGTTTCGCTAGACAGGGATGCCCATGCAGCGGGTGCAGGAAGACGTGACAGCTATGTGCTCTGGTCGGAGATCGAGCATTGTTTGTTGCGTCGCACCAGATTAAGTGTGCGTTGCGGGATCGCGATGGCGTCGCAATCCCGCTGCCCTGAGAAGGGCGTTTCCTCCCTAGACTTTGGGCCGCTCCTTCGGGGGTGGCCTTTTCTTTGTCCGGGGCGGCTTCGGTAACTGAACCGAATGCCGACGGCAAGCAGGATGATGCCGATTGCGGCTGTCCTCCGCAGAAGCTTGAACGATATTGATCACGATGACGTTCAGCCCATGACCGATCGAACCGATCCGTCTGGAGCAAAACGCCATGTCGATGAAGACACTCGCTCTCGCCGCCGCGCTTTCTGTCGCGATGGCGGGAGTAGCACTCGCTCAAACCCCCGCCGGCGGAGGCAGCGCCGAAGGCAACATGAATAACCCGGGCAGCGTGAAGAGCCCGTCTCAAAAGCGGATGGGTGGCCAGAGCGGCATGATGGGGCGGCGACACATGACCCGTCACCGGCGTCATCACATACGCCGCTCCCGCATGTGATTTCATGGTTCAGCCCCGCAGCTGCGAAAACTGCGGGGCTCCTTCCCATCAGACTGGGCGACCGGCGACCTCCGCGGCTGTCCCGTCCGCGACCTGCGCCTCAAACTAGCTAGGCCATGCCATCCTTGGCTGCCTTGTCTGGATCTTCAGGTTTGCTCTCGGCGTCTTGCACCACGTCTTTGCTCTCAGGCTCGCTCCCCGTCGTCGGGTCGGGCACATTGATGTTTCGGATCGGCACCGTCGGCGGTACGACGCTGATGCCATGAGGCTTATCGGTCTCGGTCATCGCTATGCCGTCCCTCAGTGACACCGGGACGTCGTGCGGACCAGATGACCCGCCCGGCATCATCCCTCAACGTCGCAGATCCTGCACGATTGGCAATCAGGTCCGCGAACCGGGCATCGGCATAGGCGATCGCCTCCGCATCCGTGCGCATCACGATCTGCTCGGCCGCAACCGAGATGCCGCTAGCGCACCGGCGATGAATGGAGCATTCGAGGTGGAACACAGCCATCTCAAGGGTCAGGCAATACCCTTGCCAAAATGCACGGGTCGATCGGCGATGATGCCTGTTCGGAGAAGCCCTGTTCCGCGAGATCGGCCGCCTGCACGACGGCAACACGGTCGTGGTCTGCGAAAAGCTCGGCCTGTAGTTTGGCGTCGTCTACGGCTCCGCGCCGCTCGGATACCAGACGACGATCCTCATACCGGTCGAACAGAGTTACACCGGCCCCTGCGAGCACAGCTGGGTCATGGCTCGCAACGTGAGCGTCGATCCGCGGTGACGTCGGCTCTACATCTCTTCGATGGCATCCGCCGACGCGTGCTTGTGGCGGCTCACCTCCTTCAACCCCTCGGACCACAATGAACGCCCTCAAGGATCTGCTCGCCCGCTTCGGCCGGACTGTCACGGCCTATGCCGGCGACGAAGCGCTGATGCAGGCGGGGGTCTCAGCTGCCGCCAACGTTATCGTGGCCGACGGCGAGGTCGCGGGTGACGAATTCGAGACCGCGCTCGTCGGTTTGCGCGCTAATCCGATCATCGAGAAAGGCTACGACCTCTTGATGCTGGAGGAGGCGCTGTACGAGGCGATCGCCCGGGCACGGACCCGCGCTGGCCGAGTGGAGAACCTTCGTCGGGTCACTGCGATCGCCGGTCGTCCGATCGAGCAGCGGCAGGACGCGTTCTTGGTCGCTGCTGATGTCGCCGACTATGAGGGTGTCAGCGAGATCGAGGACAAGGCGCTGACTGAGATCGCCGCAGCCCTTATCGTCGACAAGGCCGAACTGATGCAGACCGCGGTAGCTCGAACGATGCCAAGCCTATCGGCATAACTTCTCCGCCCTCATTGAGCATTTCAACCACGGTAGAGGGATAGGAAGGTCGCGGCCGATCGGGTACGGCGGTCGTAAATCCGTGGTTAGCTATCCAGAGAGAGCAAGCGGAACAGCAAGCTTGGCCGTCTGTTCCGCCTACATGGAACACTACAGATCCACCCTCGCCACCACCGCGATTGCTGCCTTCGGGCTGCTGGTCGCCGCCCACGTCCTACATCCAGGCAACTACGAGAGGTCGGAACGCAATATCCGGGTCGTTGTAGTCGCTGATGGAACGGCGGCGGTGCCGACGATCTAGGCAGATCCTCCGCATAGACTACACGGCAGTGAGCCTGCTGCGTTGATGGCGGATAGCGGCGCACTGTTGGCACACCGGCCAACCATGCCCCTGCCGCCGGGGGTGAGGACATTGCCTAGGCTGTCGAGCACCCTGGTACATCCAGCCGCCCAAAGTAGGACAGCTGACGGTGATCCGATCGGTGACTTGATCCGCGATCTCGACCTCGATCAGGATAGCTGACGGCTCTGTCAGCCGTATCTCAAGCGTAGGGCCCACCGAACAGGTCGCCCATCGCCTTCCGCCGGAACAGCGTGCGCCTGCGTCGTCTCTGATGCTCCGGTCGGTCGTGGATCATGTGGCAGCGCTGGCAGAAGGCTGCGAGGTTGGCGTCCGCGTTGTTGGCGGTGTCGTGATCACGATGGGCGGCCGCCAGGACGACATGGGTCCGCCGAGCGCGACCTAGGATGTCGACGCCAGACCTGATCCGGATCCGGCGCCCCCATCCATCGCGCCAACGGCTGGCCTCAGCGTCCCACCAACGCCCGTCCCCGAGGTGGTAGACCATCTGCCCGTGTGGCCGCCCACAGCTCTCGCACCGGCCCTGTGCCCGGCCAAAGCGGATCGCCATCGACAGCTCGCGCCAGTCGATCGGATAGAAGAAGCGGTGCTCGGGCCGGATCGGCATGGCGGCGGCACTGCGCCCTGTAGGGTGAAGAAAGCGTGGCTATGTCAGCCTGAGCACACGCCCGGCATCAAGCCCATAAATGCCCTGGGTTCCGCCTTAGGTTGTCCGTGAAGGCCGGATGGGTGGCTTTAATCAACCGCGGGTTGTCATAATATGTGACCAGGAAGCCTCTTGCCGAATTTGCTCCGCGGATCAATTGTGAGTCTCCGTGCTGCGTGAGGTGTCCGGTGAGCTACGAATTCCCGACCCCAAACAAGCCGACGTTCACGGTCACCGAGCATGTGCGCCGGTTCCTGATCGATGAACTTGATGCTGTGACGCTCGACGTCGCCACCCAGACGAGTGACGGTGAGACCGTACCTGCGGGAACCACGGGAACCGTCATGGCCGTATGGGGACAGGCCGAGGCGTTCGAGGTCGAGTTTGATGAGCCGTTCACTGGCCTTGCCAGGGTCGACCCCAGCATGATCCGAGCCCATCAGCGGCACGAATAGTGCTGCCGTACATTTCGTGGCCGGCAGGGTTCGACATCGCCCCGCTGAAGGTCACTGGCTACCTCCTCAACGTTCAGGGGCGCAGTCCCGGTAAAGCACAATGGTGGATCGGGCAGGGGTTCTCGGTGAGCAACCCTGACGAGCTGATCGACGCCCTTTTCGGGCACACCAGCGCGATGAACTTCCAAGGCATCAGCATCCCGCAGCCGTACTGGGGGCATGCCCTGATTTTTGAAGGTCCGATCCGGACGCCGAACGGGCCGACGCCGTTCGTGCGCACGGTCTGGCAAGTGGACTATGGAACGCCCATGGGCATGGCCGGCATCGCCAAGATGGTGACCGCACACCGGATCTAGCACCCCCAGATCGCGTCGGCTTTGCGTCCACCACTAATCTCGCAATAGCGTATCCCAGGGTGCAGTTACGGGAAAGTCCCAATGCTGACCCCACGCGTTCGATATATCGAGCAACAACAATGAGAGGACGGAGCTAAATTCCGCCACTCCGGCAACTTCAATTCTGGGAAGCAATATAGGTCCAGCCTGTGTTAATTGGCCGGATGGTGCTGTATGCCGGTCGCCAAATAGCAACATCCTGGATCCTTCGCCGCTCCATATCTCCAGCTCTAAGGCATACGAAGTGGTGTCTTGGCCGATCAAGCTTCTAAGCCGCTCGACTTGGCACAATGTGCCGGCTATCAGTTGAGCGATCCAATCAAAATATATGTAAGTTCCAAACTCTGCACTAGAGCTGTTATATCTAGCATGACTAAGTGTGAACTCGACCAATCCATCACTGCGGATAGTGCGATATAGACGCTGGTCATCCTCAGGTCCGGGCAACATCTCAAATGCTCGCAGCCGTGGCCTTGGAGTTCCATCAAATCTACTCGAGGGGTAATCCGACGATAGATCTCTGCCATTAATCGAGATGTGGAACGCCTTGCCATTCCACCAAAGATCTTTTCTTTTCGTTAGATTTGATATCTGCGTATGTACGGAAGGAAGTGCCGTTGCCCTTAATAAGAACGCACCACGATTGCCATTGTATGCTTTGCGCTCTGCTGTCTGCCATCTTAACTCTGTTATCCCCCCTCTGCCTGCGAACGCAGCCTCAAGGCTATCGCCAGTTCTCGCAAGGTCCAGTGTAAGGTCCTTGATTTCGCGAACATCCATCTTCGCGGCCCGCTCCCCTCGCCGAATGTAGAACTCTCGCGTTCCTTGCAGACGGTGGGGGCCTCGGATGGATTTGCTAACTCGCAAGACGACGAAGCCGCCCCCTTGGTCTCCGTCTGCGATGGACTGACCGGCGAGCCCCACCAACCTCGGTTCGATGGTGTCCTCGGCTGCATCGAGCAAGCGCTTCAAGAGGGCTTCGCATCGGGGCAACGCTTCAAGGCGATCCGCCACACGAGGCTCGTCCTTCGTCCCAGCTTCGTAAAGACCTAGGATGAGCGTGCCGCCGTCAGCGTTCGCAAAAGCGATTAGCTCGGCCATGATTTCATCGCGGGCTAGATCGCCGACACGGTCTCCTTTCTCGATCCACCGATCCGCCGTCTCAGGTTGGCCCTTTGTCGGCCTGAAAGGGAGGGCTCCTTTGAACTCCAACTCATTCGTTTCGCGTGCCTTGGCTTCGACCAAGGCGTCGAGGTCCACCTTCGTGATGGCACCTATCGGCTTGCTGAGGACGGACACGACGCACTCCGGGTGCAGGCCAGACCAAGCCCTCGCTCGGTTACTTAGGAGGGCCAGAATACCTTGATGCCGCTCCTGCCGGCGTCAACCGCTGCGCTTGTGCTGACCCGCCTCCTCAGCCGCGACGGCCTCCACGGCAGCTATGACATTCTCCAGCTCGGCGACTTGGCGGAGCGCACTCCCGGCCGGCAATCCGTCATGCTCGGCCATCGCCAGAATGAGCGTACGCTGGTGCGCCTTCAGGCGTTCGAGGAGGGCTTTGAGCTTGGCGAGCATGAGAAGGCTGTAGCTGCGACGGGAGGGCCAAACAACCTAGACAGCAACGACGGCTGCGCTCATCTTGTCATGATGCTGCATCGCGCCGTCTGCCTATTTGCATCAGTAGCGATCACCGTTCTGGTGTCGGCTTGCAACCAGGGAGGTCCGCCTGACCCGAGACCTGTTGATCAGATTGCCTTCCAGCACATCATAGACGATGCACGCTCGCGATATGAGAACGCCAAAAACGGATGGGTTAAAGAACCGGTTCGAGAAGAACGAGAAAAAACGCTATGCGAAAACACTAAGCCTAAGTTTGAGGGATGGATCGGAAAAGTAAACGAAATTTCTAAAACGTCCAAAGGCGACGCGTTGTTCGAAATTGAGATTGCCAAAAATACCTGGTTGTCTGCTAATCCTGACGCCTTCTTGATACGAAAGAACCATCCTTTTTTTCCAATTATGATAACTCTCGGCGTTGGAGACAGAGTACGGATTTGGGGCGATCTAGTCAGAGCTACAGGTAATACACAGTCTAATATGCGTATCGATTGCTATCGCGAAGATAGCATTCTTGAGAGCGGCACAATGATAAGGCCTGAATTCCTCTTCATTTTGGATGCGATAGAAAAAATCTAGTTTGTAGGCTCACACCGTCGCCGACTGCGCGTTCTGGAGCGCGAGGCTGTGCATGTTGCCGAACGCGCTCTCCATGATCCGGGCAGCCTGCCGTGGGTTCTCAGAACCGTTGATCGTCGTGGTCTGATTGAACGTCTGGTGGACAGCACGCGTGCTGGCCCCGCCATTGTTCACGACGTTCAGCGCTGCCGCCGGGTTCGGCTTCATGATGGCGTTCACGTCGAACCCGCCGGGATCCATGCGAGGTTTCATCCCCGGTAGCCCAGGCGTGGGCGTGGTGAGCGCACTCGCGGCAGCCTTGTCGCTCTGCGTCTGTGCCTTCAACCGCTCGACCGCCGCGCGGGCGGCTTCGGCGCGATGCACCTCGAAGTGACCGTTGTCGTTGCTGCTGAAGCTGTTGCCGGACCGAAGTCCCCACTTGGCGGCCAGCGCATCCTCAACGTCCAGCGGAAGAGACTTGCCGCCGGCCCGAACCCCTCGGCCAACCTGGTTGATATCGATGGCTCGCCCGTTCGGATGGTAGCTGCGATTACCGCGGGTGTTGATGCCGCCGCTATTCGGCCCGATCACGCCGCCGGCCTTCTCGTAGTCGTCGAGGAAGCCCTGGAAGTTGGCCGCGAACTCGGCCGCGACCTTGAACGTGCGGCCCGACTTCGATCGCACCACGCCAATGCCGTTCGTGATGACCGACGCTCCTGCCGGAGCCGGGTCGTCGCTGGCAGATTTATGATAACCGGGGATCCAGCCTTCTTTCTTCTGCTGCGCGTCGAGTAGCTTCGACCGCTGGTCCGGCGACAGGCTGGCGAGCGGCGAGTCCACGCCTACGCCGGCCGCCTTCGCCATCTGGTCGGCATAGGCCGCGGGGTCGTTGCCGTCGCCAGCGGGAGCCCACCGGGCAATGGCCTGCCGGATCGTCAGATCCTTGTAGCCCTTGCTCTCGAACAGCAGCTTCTCTTGCGCCTTGCGGCCGCTGGCATAGTCGGGGAACCGGGCGAAACCCTTATCGTCCGCCTCAGTCGCCCCCATGCTGCGGGCGAGTGCTCCCATCTTGATGTTGCCTGGGTTGTTGTTGCGGAACGAGCGCGAGCCGTCGCCGGCTGCGGGCGCATCTTTGCCGCCCATGCCCTTCGGCAGGACCTTCTCGTACCACTTGCGGTCGTCCGGTGGCGTCGCCTCCCGCTCGGCGCGCATTTGGTTCAGCATCTCTGCCGTCCGCCCCGGCGTGCCTAGGGACGTGCTGGTGCTCGACGACCACGACAGGAAACGGGCGATCTTCTCGATCCCGCTGGCGATGCGGTCCACGTTGTCAGCGAACTTCTGCATGCGCTCCCCGAACGCCTGCCACTTTTTCATGAACTCGTCGCCGTCCGAGCCGGTGAACAGCTTCAGCAGGCCACCGAGCTTTTCCGCCAGCCAGATCGCGGCGTTGGAAATGCCGGTTAGGATCTCGTCCACCTTGCCGGGGTTGGCCGCGATCCAGTCGTTGAAGCCCTTCAGGATCTTCTCCATCGCCGGGGCGAGGCTGATGAGGAGCTTGTCGCTGAGCGCGGAAACCGTTGCCTGAAGCCGCGTGAGGGTGCGCTGGAACGCCATTGAGGCTTCAGCGGCCTTGCCCGAGTCGATCCCGAGCGCCTTGGTGGTGGCGTTGTACTCGGCTCGGTATTCTTTGATCTTCCCGAGCTGTCGCGAGATGAGGTTGTAGTCCTCCTCCGAGATACCGGCCAATCCAGCCTGGCGGAAGCCGACATCGTAGGGCTGCTTATTCAGCGCCTCCACCGTGTTGAGAAGCTGTTGCGCCGTGTCCTTGGTCATGTCCACGCCGAGGCTCTGGACGTAGGACTTCACCCCGCTGTTCTCGCGGATGGCCTTGGCGAAGCTCTCCACCGCGCCGACCGCCTGCTGCGCGGATCCGCCGGTCTGCCGGAAGGCGTAGGACAGCGAGTTGATGCTCTGGACCGAGGCGCCCGTGCGCGCGGACACGAACCCAAGGTGATCGAAGGACTGAGCTACCCGGTTCGCCGCGTAGCTCACAGCCGTCGCCATCGCAGTCGCGGCGAGCGCCAGCCGACTCATGCCGGCCATGAACTCGTCGTTGTGCTTTTTGCGCTTCTGCGCCGCGTCCTTCTCGGCCTTCTCCCTCTGCTCGGCCGCTGCCAGGGCCGCCCGCGCCTCCTTCAAGTTCGCTTCGCGCGTGAGCTTGGAGATCTCCTCAGCCGACTTCGCGCCTTCCCAGCGGGCATCTTCAACGCGCTTCTCGGCGTCGCGGACGGCCTTCTCGTAGTCGGAGATCGACTTCTTGGCGGTGTTCAGCGAGCCCTGGTTTACGTCGAACCCGAGGGCGACCATGAAGGCTGCAATGGTGTCCATCGTCGTCCCCTCAGTGTAGCTTCGCTGCGGCGGCGCGGATCTCGGCCGGGAGCATGTCGCCACCACCGTCGATCCACCGCTTCACCGTCAGCCCGAGGGCGCGGCCCATCAGCAGCTGCATCACGGCGCCATCAATGTCGGGGAAGGCCGGCTCAAGGTCGCCCTTCGGCCAGACCTGGTGCCACTCGCCGCCGACCTCTCGGGACAGGGCGCCGAGGCTCGCGCGCTCGATGATGTCCGTGTCGTCGTCGGTGAGCTTGCCCCAAGCGCCGAACACGGCTTGTGAGATCTTGATCATGTCGATGTTCGGCCGCAGTGCCAGCCGCGAGCCGGACGCCAGCACGAGCGGCAGCGCCTCGGCGATCAGCGGGGCGAACCGGCGCTGGATCTTGGTCTCGGTCTGGGCCTTCATGCCGTCGAAGCGGTAGCGGTGTCCGGCAATCTCGAACTCGGGCGGCATGGCTCAGCTCTCCAAGTGGGCGGCGGCGGCGCGCAGGACGATGTCGCCGAGCCGTTCAAGGCTCTCGGGCTCCAATCCACCCGTCACCACGAAGCCGGTCAGCACGGCGACGGCGACCTGCGTACAGATCTCGTCGTCCGCCTCGATGCCGTAGTGGCCGAGGCCGACCCGAGCCCCCTTCATGGCGCCGTCAAAAGATTGCGGCTCGAAGTAGTCTTCGATTTCACTGTCCATTGGCGGGCATCCCTATTCCGCGCGAGGCCAGTGCATAGGATGCCGAAATGGCTTCCAGCCGGACGCAGACGAAGTTGCTGAAAAATGGGTCGCCACGCGTATCGCCGGTGTGCCCGACGTAAAACACCTTGTAGCGACCATCAGATGCGATGCCGAATTGATCCAGCAGGGCATTGTTGGGTGCGCCCGTGATGCTTGGATCGTACTCGGCCTGCTGGATGGATTTCTGGTCGATCCTCACGATGCAACCGGGCACCATCCTGCCATTCAGCAGGCAGACGCCCTCAATGCCCTGGATCGTCTGAACCGGCATGCCGACGAGCCCCGTCTTGCTGTTCAGGATGATGTCGCCGCCGGGCAAAGCGCTGGCGTTGCCGAGGACTTGCAGCTTTCCCTGCTGGACCGACCACGACGTGCGCGTAGCAGCGCAGATCTGCCGCAGATGATCCTTCGCGTTGCCGAACAAGGCGGCCCCGCGCGGAAAGCTCACCTTGGACAGTGCCGCCTTGTCGATAAAGCCGAGGCCGACGCCCAAAGCTTTCATCGGATCGGCGCAGGCCATCACCCGGTCATAGTAGGTGTGCCCGGCGGATAGCGTCTTGTTCACGATGGCGTAGTTGCGGGGCGTGCTCTTATCAGTCGCCAGGATGGCCAACACCTTGTCGGTCACATCAGCCCGAAGATTGCGGGCCTGCTGGATCTCCCCCTTGAACAGCACGAAGGACGGACCCGACACATAGCCGGCGCTAACCGTCACGGTCTTCCCCCTGAAGAATGCCGGGTTGGTGCTCTTGTCCGCCAGATTGAAGATGCCGATCCGCGCCACGTTGGGCGTCGAGGTGTCGGCCATGGTGATCTCGAACGTCATGCGCAGGCCCTGCCCGCCGTTCTCGTCGCCGCGGTAGGTCCAGGACGCGCCGCCTTCGATCTCGACGGACATATTGCGCAGGTACTGCTCGCCC
Organism: Methylobacterium sp. WL64; assembly: GCF_008039945.1. Lineage (NCBI taxonomy): Bacteria > Pseudomonadati > Pseudomonadota > Alphaproteobacteria > Hyphomicrobiales > Methylobacteriaceae > Methylobacterium > Methylobacterium sp. WL64. The sequence continues at coordinate 6,572 of NZ_VRVA01000107.1, read as the reverse complement.
ATTGGCAGCGTCTCAGTCCGAGGAGGAGCAGAGAGAGATCACAGGTCAGCCCTCTGAATTTCGCCTAACCAAGATTGTTGCAGCCATCGGATTGAGGGCGCCAACATTTTCCAGCCCTCAGATTGTAAGCGTGGTGTCTCACACGAAAAATGATGGGTTTGATATGAGGCATTCAAAACCCCCCACCTTCCGTTTAAGTCATATTTAACCTCGTCTATTCCGTTCGAACTTGCGGCCGATACTAGCCATCGTCAGCCAACGACGGGGCTACCGATGCAGCCGAACGCCGAGATCCTTCCCGCGGAGATCCCCAGCTTTGAGCTTCCGCCCGGGCTCGAACTGCCGGCGAACATCGTCTTGGATGAGTGCGAGGCCGCCCGGTTCCTGAGGGAGCCCCAACAGCGGCTCCGGATGCGCCGGTTCGATGGGTCCGGCCCGGCCTTCATCAAGGTCGAGGGCGAACCTTGGGCTGCACGATATCTGGTTTGGGACCTGTTGAGCTGGCTGTGCCGGCATCGACGGGCTGTGATGCCCGAGACCCCGCGTAGGGGCTCGCGCAAGGCCGCGGCTCAAGCTGCCGCCTAACCCGCCGCCTGGCGGGCCGACGCCCGCCGGCATCCTGAAGCCTACCCCGACGCGCAAAAAAAACGGCCCCGACACGGGGTCACCGCGCGGGGCCGAAAAGGTCAAATCTGCTGTGACCGTACATAATCGAAACCATGCCCTTCGGCAATCACCGCCTTTAGACCCTGACCGGTCCTGCCTTGGGTTTTCACCCGAGGTCGCCCGTGCTCGCAGGGTGATGAACCGCGTCTCCGTCAGTACCGAGCTTGCGGAGGTGATTGCTCAGCACGCCTTTGGCCGGGTCGAGAGCTGGAGGGCGCGCGCATGAGCAGCCCCGTCCTTCTCCGCGGTTGGCAATGGGTGCCGACTTGGACCCTCGCCGCCAATCCGGCCGACCCTAATGGCCCGTGGATCCCTACCTGGAGCGGCCGGGAATACCTGCACGATGCCGAAGGTCGTCAGGTCGTTGAACTGATAAACGGTGGCGGCTGGGGCGCTGGCTCCGGCTTCGCCGTGATGCGGGATGCACCACCGCCGGATCGGCCCGTTCCGACCCGTGAGGAGATGGAGGCGAACCGCGCCCGCAAGGGATTGTCGCCGCTGAACGGGGGCGCCGCATGATCGCGAACGCCACCCCCATCCATACCGCCACCATCAACGACGTGTCAGTCCGGTTCTTCCGCGGTCCGGCTGCTGGCCCCGACATGCCTTGGCAGGCCCATGAGGAATTGCTGGCGGCACTCGCGCTGCCTCGCGACCTGCGCCGCATCCTGAAAGCGGCTCTCCTGAAGAGTTGGAAGGAGGTCTGCCACACGGTCGAGGTCGATGGCGAACCGGTGCTCATCGCCCCGCACTTCGTCGCGCAGGGCCTGATCGGCATGGCCCAGGAGATCGGGAAGGGCGTCACCACCACGCCCGACCTCGTCGACCGCGAGTATGCCCGTGCCGGTGTCGCCGCGATGAGTGCCCTCACGGCGCACATCCCGGCGGCAAAGGACCGGTTCACCTGGGCGATGCAGGCCTTCCACAATCAGGGAGGCGCATCATGACAGCTCTCCCCGACGCCTTGGCCGCGAAGGTCGGCAAGATCGTGGGCCAACTCGCCAACGATAACCCGCACGTCGTCACGACGGCGGTGGCCATGCTCCGGCGCACCCTGTCCTCGAACGGATGCGACCTGAACGACCTCGCGGTCCACATCACCGAAAAACCCCGTGAGGTTGTCGTCTACCGCGAACGGCAGGCCAAGCCCGAGCCTCGCCCATTCGATTACGGCTCGTGGCGCCAGACGTGGTCAGGGTGCGATCCGCGGCGCCAGCACAAGGCCCGGGTCGACGTCCTACAGGCCGACCGCAGCGGGTTCCTAACCGATTGGGAATTTGCCTTCGTCCGGTCCCTGGGGCGGCAGCTCGCAGAGGGACGGCGCGTCTCGCCCAAGCAGGTGACGATCCTCAACGACCTGCACGCCCGGTACGTGGAGCGGTACGGATGACGGACCGCCTCACCCCTCCGTCCGAGCGCGAGATGTTCGCCTCGATGCTCGAATGCGCCCGCCAGAGTGCGGAGATCCGGCGCCGTGAGCGCCGGGTCACCCGGCGGCTCGGCTGCCACAACCTTCGCCTTGAGCGCGACCCCTCCGGCTACGCGATCTCCGACCGCTACAGCACCTTGTGCGAGGCGTTCGGGCTGACGCTCGACCAAGCCGAGGCGTGGGCCGCCACCGTCCACTCACATGAGGGAGGCGCGGCTTGAGTACGTCCGCCAACATGCCCGACCGGTACGTCCCGACCAAGGCTGCCCAAGCGGCGGTCGAGGGACATGAGGTCTCCATCGTGCAGTCGCTCGGGATCCCGTGGACTGCGGGTCAGCGCGACCACATCACCTGCCCGTACCCTGACCATGGGGGCGCCAAGGACTGGCGCCTCAACAGCAAGGGGCGGGCGATCTGCACCTGCACCGGCAACAAGACCGACTCCGTCTTCGATATCGCCAGCAAGGTCCGCGGGATCGATTTTGAGGAGGCCAAGGTCTGGTGCTGCGAGGCCATCGGCGCCACCGACATCATCCGTGAGAAGTCGGCGGAGGGTGGGTTTCAGGCCACGGACGCCACTGCCCTGCTGAACGCCCCGCCCGAGCGCCGGGACGACAACCTGCCCCGGGCCTATCTCGCCCATCGGCTCGGGCTGGAGCCGCAGGACGTGCTGATGCCGAGCACGGCCGCGGTCGGTATCCGGTCGCTGGGCTATTTCGACCCGCCCAAGGGGCGGGGCAAGCCGCCCAAGGTCGGGGATTACCCCTGCGCTGTCTTCGAGCAGGTCGACGTCACTGGCGGTCGCCACGCCCATCGGATCTACGTCGCCCCCGGTGGAGCGGGGAAGGCGGATCTCGGGCGCGATGCATCCGGGAAGGCGCGGGACGCCAAGAAATCGGCCAAACGCCTTGGCGATGAGAGCACCGCCGGCCGCAGCGTCGTCTGGGGTGACCCGAAGGCGAGGGCTTTCTGCATCTTGGCCGAGGGGGTGGAGACCGCGGCCGCCATCGCGGAAGCTCTCCGAGAGGATATCGAGTACGAAGAGGTCTACGTGGTCGCCGCCATCAACGCGGGCGGCATCGAGGCCTTTACCCCTGGCCCGAAAACCATTCGGGTCACGGTTGCGGCGGATCGGGATGAGGCTCCCAAGATCAGCCGCCCAGAGCCGACCCGCAGGGGCGAGCAGGCGGCTCGGAAGTTCGGGCTGCGTCACGGCCGGCGCATCGAGGTCGATATCGCGCTGGCGGGTGAGCCGGGCACGAGCACCGATTGGCTCGACGTGTATCGCGCCCATGGAGCCGAGGCGGTCCGGGCTGGCCTGAAGCGGGCCGTGCCGTTCAAGGCAACCTCCGATGAGGTCGAGGACGAAGGGCGGCGGCAGGATGGCCAGGAGGAATTGGCTCGGGTCGAGCGGGATTACCCCCTCCCTGTTCTCGACACCTTCAGCCTGACGTACCGGCGGACCGACGCCGGCCGCATCCGTGTCTGCAAGTTCGTGAAGGTAGAGGAGGAGCTAGTCACCCAGCCGATCGCCTCCCCGTTCGGGGTGCTGGCCCGGCTGAGGTATCTCGACCAGGCCGACGCCTACGGGCTGCGGCTTGTGGTGGAGGACATGGGCGGCAAGCGCCGCGCCATCGACGTGGATCGAGCCGCCTTCGCCAAACAGGCGGCTTCCGAGACCCGAAGCATGCTGTTCGGCGCCGGGCTCCGGACCGAGGACGACGGCGAGAACATCGCGGTCAAGGTGCTCAAGGCCGCCGACCCGCAGGACGAGATCACGGTCGTCCGTCGCCCTGGATGGCATAGCCTCGACGGCTCGGCCGACCGCTTCTTCGTCTGCCCGGGCGGTGAGGTCATCGGCGCGCCGGAGGGCCAGCCCTTGGAGCTGTCCTTAAGCTCGCGCATCAGCGAGGCGGTTGCGGCCGGCGGGACCTTGGAAGGGTGGCAGGCTGCCGTCTCGGCCGCCGCGGGCGTCACCCGGTGCCCGCATTGGACGCTCGGCGCCGTCGCAGGGTTTGCCGCACCACTGGTTTCCCTGACTGGGCTCGACACCTGCGGCATCAATCTCAGCGGCACGACCTCAGGCGGCAAGACCACCACTCAGCGGCTCGGGGTCTCGGCCTGGTCTCGGGCCGCCCTCGACCAGCGCGACAGCCTGTTGCAGAGCGCCCGCGCCACGGCGAACGGCGTCGAGGGCATGGCGGCTCGGGCCAACGGGACCATCCTCGCCCTCGACGAACTGGGTCACGTCACCGGCAAGGAGTTGGGTCGCACGATCTACTCGCTGGCCTCCGGCGTCGGGAAGAGCCGCATGACGGCGGACGCCCAGCTTCGAGCGTCCCACACCTGGAGCACGTTCGTCATCCTGTCGGCGGAGAAGTCGCTGGAGGAGAAGGTCCGCGGTGACGGTGGCGAATGGTATGGCGGCATGGCCACCCGTATCCCAGACGTCGACATCACAGGCGTCGACCGTGCGGTGGACCAAGCCGTCATGGCCCAGATCCAGGCCGTGGATCAGAACTTCGGGCATGCCGGCCCGGCGTTCATCCGAGCGCTGGTCGCGCATGGGATGCACCGGCAGGCGGATGAGATCCGGAAGGGGATCAACCTCGCCGCCGATCGCCTCGCCGGCCCGGGGGCCGATAGCGCCCTGCGCCGGGCTGCCCTGCCCTTCGCCATTCTCGCCACCGCCGGCCGGCTGGCCCGGAAGTTCGGGGTGCTCCCGGATGTGGTCGATGTCGAGAACGCGGTCCGGTGGGCTTGGGCCAAGTTCAACACCTCCACCGACGCCGCAGCCCTCGACCCTGAGACGCAGGCGGTGGCGAACCTGCGGGCTTGGGTGGCCGAGCGCTGGAACACCGAGGTGCAGCCCACTGAGCCGGAAGACGGCGTCCGCGCGGCCAACCGGAACGCTCTGGGCTGGTACGACGACGATGCCGTCTACATCCCGGCGCATCGCATCGTGGAGGCCGCCGGCGGGACGCTGAAGGAGGTGGAGATTGGTCGAGCCCTCGATGCACAGGGGCTCATCGCCAAGCGTAAGGCCACCGACTGCTACTTCCTGGCCTACGTGCCCAAGATCGGGAAACTGAAGGCCTATGCGCTGCATCGGTCCGAGTTCCGGTCGACCACACGGGAAGAGCCGCCCTTCGCCGTTCACGAGGGAGGCCGCCGCTGATGGACCTCGCAGCATTCTTCGCCGAGACCGCCGAGGCGTTCCGGCCGCAGCCCGAGCAGCCCGCAAAGAACGCCGAATTTCCCGGATTTCCCGTTTCCCAGGACGCTCACGGGAACGGTCAAAGCATTGAGGATAAAAGCATTTCCCGGATTTCCCGGATTTCCCGTGGCCAAAACAAGGATCAGGTATCCGATCCTTCTCAGTCCACCCAGGCGCGTGTGCGCGCGTGTGCGAGCGGGCGCGCGCGAGACACATACGCAAACCCACGGGAAATGCGGGAACAGCGGGAAATACCAGCAACATCAAACACTTACATTTCCCGTTCCCTCTCTATAAAACGGGAAAAAGAAGAAGAAACGGGAAATCCCGGCCCGCTGCCGGTCGGTGATGGCCTTGCCCATTGGCGCGCTGGCCTTGCCCGACTGGATCCCGAGCAGGCGCCCTGCCCCGACTACCGCGGCGGTGAATGGCCCCGCGTCTATGCGCGTGCCCTCGCCTTCCTCAATCAGTTCGGCCCGCAGGCCGAGGCTCTGGGCTGGACGGCGAGCCGGCTTTTCGGGGTCCACGAGGCGGCGGGCATCATCAGGGTCGACGCTTGCGGGGCCTTGGTGCTGCCGACCAGCGGGGCGATCCGCGCGATCACGGCCACGGAGATCTCGTTCGGCCACCTGACCCACTACTGGAAGCCGCACCGGCTCACGGGCATCCCGATCTGGAAGTTCGGCCAGTGATCCCTGCTCGTGACGCCTGGGGGCCGTTCCGCCCCGATCTTGATGAGGCCGAGCGTCGGGCGCGCCTCCGCTGCCTGCGTGCCGTCGTCCACCTCTCGACCGGCCCTCGGGGTGCAGATCTCATTGATCTTCTGCATCGGGCCGAGAGCGACCCGGCTGCCATCCCAGCCGCGCTCCACGCCCTTGATCGCCTAGCCGGTCTCGATCGTCGCCATGTGCTGACGAGCTACGCCGTCTTGAACCGCCCCGCAGCCTGAGGAGGCATCATGCCCAACGTCGTCACCTTCCCCGAGCCAGCCCCAGTGCCTACGCCTGTCTCCCGGTACGAGGAGATCACCGTCTACGGCACGGTCGGTCCGATCACCGTCGCCCTCGCCCGCCGCACCGACGCGCAGGAGGGGCTGATCCATGTTGTCCTGATAGGATCCGCCATTGGGTTGGAGATGGTCGCCACCCTGCCGGACGACGACAAGGGTCGCGCCGTCGCGGACTTCACCGGCCCCGCGGTCCTGCGCGCCACGGAACTGGCTGAGACCGAATTCGCCGCCCGCCCGGAGGTGTGCTGATG
>NZ_VRVA01000106.1:0-17866 GCF_008039945.1 Methylobacterium sp. WL64 | reverse complement strand
CTCTCCCGACCCGGCCTGACGGCCGGCCCACCCTCCCCCGCAGAGGGGGGAGGGAGACGCGTGCCAGGGTCCCGGCCGTTGCCCTCATTCCGTCAGCGATGGGCGAGGAGAGTGCGGCGTATCGAGCGTCCGCTGTCGGACCCAATGAAGAATCCCCCCGACCGGTCCGAAGCACCGCGACCCACCGCCGTGACGATACCGTGACATCGTCCCGCGCTTGACCCTTGCCAAATCCCCGTGCCCGTCTGTAATGATACTGACCCTTCTCCGGTCCCGCCGGCCGTCGTAACGGCTTGCGGACGCGGCCGAATTCCTTCGAGAAAACGGACGCGGCGTCGCGGCGGGCCTGTTTGCCCGCCTGGCGGCGACGGGTGTTTTCCCGATCGGGCAGGTGTCGCACGACGCGGTGGAGCTGTTCCGCCGCATCCAGATTTCACGGCCGGTCCCATCCGGCCGAGATTGTTTCGCGAGGTCGGAACCAGGATGAACGGACGCACGGCTCAGCATGGCGCTGCGCGTGCCCCGGAGGCGCAGGATCTGCGTCGCACCGGCCCGTTCAGCCTACCGGCCAAGTTCAACCCCAGGCGCCCAGGGCGCCGAACGGCGGTTGACGGCAATTTCCCCTCGAACCCAGCCGCCTCGGCGACGAGGCCGGCTCCATGCGCGACCGTTCTGAGGTCGTGCGAGGCGCCGCCGGGACCACGGGCACGGAGAACGACGTCGGCCGCCATGCCGAGAGTCCGACATGGCCAACAAAATGCTGATCGACGCGATGCACCCGGAGGAGACCCGGGTCGTCACGGTCCACGGGTCTAGGGTCGAGGAGTTCGACTTCGAAGCCGCCAACCGGCGCCAGCTGCGCGGCAACATCTACCTCGCCAAGGTCACCCGGGTGGAGCCGTCGCTCCAAGCGGCCTTCGTCGAGTACGGCGGCAACCGCCACGGATTCCTCGCCTTCAACGAGATCCACCCCGACTATTACCAGATCCCGCTGGCCGACCGGCAGGCGCTGCTGGAGGACGAGGCGCGCGATGCCGAGGAGCACCGCGAGCGCGAGGAGCGCCGTCGCCGGTCGCCCCGCCGCTCCCGCGGACGCCGCGCCGAGGCGCGCTCGCGCACCGACGAGACGGTGAGCGCCGAGGACGCGTCCGAGGCCCCGCTGGGCCTGGACGCCCAGCAGGATTCGGGCTTCCAGCCGGCTGCCGAGACCGCGCACGCCGAGACCCCGCACGCGGACGCTTCGCAGGGCGAGGATCACACTGCGGCGCACGAGGCCGGGTCCGCCCCGGACGGGACGCCCGACACCCTCGCCGAGAACCCGGAAGCCGTGCAGGAGGCGATCACCTCCGAGACCGCCGCCGGCGATATCCCCGAGCATTCTGCCGAGGCGGCGCCGGCCGTCGAGGCCCACGCCGAGGCCGGCGAGCGGCAGACGGCCGACCATGACGGCACTGTCGAGCCCGAGACCGTGGTCGCCGTGGCCGAGGCCCTGACCGTCGCCGACGTGCCGGCCGAGACGATCGCCGAGGATGCCGTCGAGGCGTCCGGCCGCGGCGCGTCCGCGACGGGCGAGGCCGACGACGAGGCCGAGCTTGAGACCGACCTGGAGGACGAGGAGTCCGAGGACGACGAAGACGATTCGGACGAGGACGACTCGGACGACGAGGACGAGGACGAGTCCGACGAGGAATCGGATGAGGAGTCGGACGAGGATTCCGACGACCCCGATGCCGAGCCCCGGATCGCGCAGGTCGGCGGCAACGGCGACGCGCTCGCCGAGATCCCCGAGCGGCCGCGTCACTACCGCCGCCACTACAAGATCCAGGAGGTGATCAAGCGCCGCCAGATCATCCTGGTGCAGGTGGTCAAGGAAGAGCGCGGCACGAAGGGCGCGGCGCTCACCACCTACCTGTCGCTCGCCGGACGCTACTCGGTCCTGATGCCCAACACCGGCCGTGGCGGCGGCATCTCCCGCAAGATCACCTCGGCCGCCGACCGCAAGCGCCTCAAGGAGGTCGTGGCCGACCTGGAGGTGCCGGACGGCATGGGCGTGATCCTGCGCACCGCCGGCGCCTCGCGCTCCAAGCCCGAGATCGCCCGCGACTTCGAGTACCTGATGCGGCTCTGGGAATCGGTCCGCGAGCTGACCCTGACCTCGATGGCGCCGGCCCTGGTCTACGAGGAGGGATCGCTGATCAAGCGGGCCATCCGCGACCTCTACAACAAGGACCTGGACGAGGTTCTGGTCTCCGGCGAGGAGGCCTATGCCGAGGCCAAGGACTTCATGCGGATGCTGATGCCCGGCCAGTCCAAGGTCGTGAAGCCCTACCGCGACCCGACGCCGATCTTCGCCCGCTACGGCGTCGAGCAGCAGCTCGACGCGATGTTCTCGACCCACGTCTCGCTGAAGTCCGGCGGCTACCTGGTCATCAACCCGACCGAGGCGCTGGTCTCGATCGACGTGAACTCGGGCCGCGCCACCCGTGAGCACGACATCGAGGACACGGCCCTCAAGACCAACATGGAGGCGGCCGAGGAGGTCGCTCGCCAACTACGCCTGCGCGACCTCGCGGGCCTGATCGTCATCGACTTCATCGACATGGAGGAGAAGCGCAACAACCGCGCGGTCGAGAAGAAGCTCAACGACTGCCTGAAGAACGACCGCGCCCGCATCCAGGTCGGCCGGATCTCGCCCTTCGGCCTGATGGAGATGAGCCGGCAGCGCATCCGCACCGGCGTGCTCGAATCGTCCTCGATCCCCTGCGTGCATTGCGGCGGCTCGGGCTACGTGCGTGCCACCGCCTCCGTGGCGCTGCACATCCTGCGCTCCATCGAGGAGGCGCTGCTCAAGTCGGCCTCCCACAACCTGATCCTGCGCACCAAGACCGAGGTGGCGCTGTACATCCTCAACCAGAAGCGCGGGCACCTGCGCGAGCTGGAAATACGCTTCGGCGTCACGCTCACGATCGCGGCCGACGAGCGGCTGCCGGTGACCACCGCGTTCCAGCTCGACCGCGGCGAGCCGGCCCAGCGGGCGGAGGGTCCGGTGACGGGCGTACGCGCGCAGGCGATCTCGCCCGCCATGGAGTTCGAGGACGAGGACGACGTCGAGGAGACCGACCTGGCCGAGGCTGAGTCCGAGGGTGACGCCGAAGAGGTGCGGACCGAGGCTCGCGAGGACGGCTCATCGCGCGAGGACGGCGCCCGCGAGGACGAGACCCGCGACGAAGGCGACGGCCGTCGCCGCCGCCGTCGGCGTCGTCGGCGCGGCGGTCGCCAGGACGGTCGGTCCGAGGAGGGCCAGGCCGACGGCGAGCGTCAGGATTCCGACGACCCGGACGAGGAGCGCGGCACCGAGGACCCGTCCGATTCCGACGAGGCCGCCGAGGCCCCGATCGCGGCCGTGGCCGCCGAGGGAGCGGGGTCCGACGAGACCGTGGCCGTCGCGGACGAGTCCACCCGGTCCGAGGAGGACGGCACGCGCCGCCGTCGCCGCGGACGGCGGGGCGGTCGTGGTCGCGCCGAGGGTCGCACCCGCGAGGGTGGCGACGCGGAGGGTTCCGCGGAGGTGGATTCCGACGCGGTCGCCCTGTCGGCCGAGGAGCCGGTGAGCGCCGAGGCGGTGGCCGAGGCAGTCGAGGCCGCGCCGTCCCCCGTCCACGACGAGGTCGCCGTCGAGTTGCCGGTCGCGGCCGCTCCGGAGTCCGCGGAACGGTTCGAGAGGCAGGCTGCGGAGCGGTTCGAGACGCAGGCCGCGGAAGCCCCGCCCGAGGCGGCGCCGACGGAGGCCGCCCCGCCGCCGGAGCCGGTTGCGGTGGTGCTGACCCAGCCCAGCGATCCGGACCGGCCCAAGCGCGCCGGCTGGTGGTCCCGCACCAAGGCCGCCCTGACCGGCGAGTGAGATATGACGGCGCCCCCGGACGGTTTTCGTCCGGGGGCGCCGTCCGGGAAACGGGCGGCTTCGCCCAATTCCAATAAGGGCGGGTTATCCTTCATCTTCGGTTGAAGGTTCCGTGCAAATATGGCTCCCGAATCGACGTTCGCAGGAGCCCTCGCATGTTGAGTTTGCGCCGCAAGCGCCCGGCCCCGGAGCTGGCCGGGACCGCGGTGACGGCCGACGCCCAGACGTCCGCGCCCGTGTCGACGACCGTCCTGGAAAGCGTCCCGCAGGCTGCTGCCGCGCCCGACCGCGAATTGTTGGCGCTCCTGGCGCGCCTGTCGGCCGCGGCCTCGGATGCCGGCACCTCGATCGGCTGGATGACGCACGACGCATCCGGCACCGCCGAGCAGGCCCGGCTGATCGCCGCCGCCAGCGAGGAACTCGCCGCCAGTACCAGCGAGATCGCGGCGCGCTCCTCCTCGGCGGCCGAGACCGCCGAGACCGCCCGCGCCGGCATCGCCACCTGCGTCGACGACCTCCAGCGCGCCAGCGACGGCATGCGCGGGATCGAGCAGGGCACCGACGAGATCGGCAGCCGGCTCGACAGCTTCTCGGCCGCCGCCCTGCGAATCGAGGAGATGGCCGGGACCATCGCGGCGATCTCGGCCCAGACCAACCTGCTGGCGCTCAACGCCACCATCGAGGCCGCCCGGGCCGGCGAGGCCGGCCGAGGCTTCGCGGTCGTGGCCGCGGAAGTGAAGATGCTCTCCGCGCAGACCGCGAAGGCGACGGACGAGATCCGCGCCCGGCTCGGCGGACTTCGTGAAGAAATGGCGGCGATGCAGGCGGCGGTCACGCGCAGCCGCAGCGCCGTGGAGACCGGCGCAGCCGCCATGGTGCGGGCCAACGTCCGGGTCGAGGCGGAGAGCGGCGCCGTCGCCACGGTGGCGGCCCAGATGCGCGAGGCCTCCGAGATCATGGGCCAGCAGATCCAGGCCACCGGTGAGATCGCCCGGAGCGTCGGCCGGATCGCGGAGGGCACCGACAAGGGCCGCCGGGAGATCGGCGACGCGCTCGGCCAGCTCGACCGGATCGAGGATCTCGGCCGCACCCTGCTCGACCGGCAGGCCGGGAGCGACACGGCGATGCGGCTCGCCCGCATCCCGGCGGATTGCGCGGCCTGGCGCCGGGCCATGGCGGCGACCCTGGTGGGGATGCGCCCGGCCGACACGCCGCCGGTCGGCATCCCCGCCGATCCGGCCCGACCGGCCGCCGTGGAATCGGCCCTCACCCGGGCCCGGGAGCTCGCCGCGGCCTTGGGCCGCCACGTCCGGGCCCACGCCTGGGACGAGGCCACAACGGCCTTCACCGGATTCGAGGCGGCCCTGGTCGAAGCGAAGGCGGCGGCCGAGGCTTGAGCCGGGTCAGGCCGAGACCAGCCCGTCGAGGCGCATGCGCGTGATCAGGGCGACCTCCTCGAGGGCGATCGCCTCCTCGGCGGCCGGCTCCCGGGACAGGCGCGCCTCGAAGGCGGACAGGATCTCGGCCCGCCCGCGCCCGCGCACCGCGATGATGAACGGGAAGCCGAACCGGGCGCGATAGGCCGCGTTCAGGCGATCGAAGGCCGCGCCCTCCTGTGCATCCATGCGGTCGAGGCCGGCGCTACCCTGCTCGCGCGTCGAATCCTCCGTGAGGCGGCGTGCCCGGGCCTCCGGGCCGGCCAGCTCCGGGTGGTTGTTGAGGAAGGCGCGGCGGTGTTCCGTCGGCGCGGCACGGACCGCCTGCATCATCGCGTCGTGCAATGCGGCGCGGCTCGCGAAGGGCCGATGCGGCCAGGCGGCCTGCGCGACCCAGGGCGCGTGCTCGAACACGCCCCCGAGAAGCGCCACGAAGGCCTCTTCGTCCAGCCGGTTGATCGCCGCCAGATCTGGCATGGCGTCAGCTGCCGCGGTAGGTGGTGAAGCTCGCCGGCGCGCACAGCATCGGCACATGGTAGTGCTGCCCGGCATCGAAGATCGCGAAGCGCACCACCGGGTCGTCGATGAAGACGTCGCCCGGGTCGGTGCCCGGACGGTCCCGGAAATAATCCGCGACATGGAACGCCAGCTCGTACTGCCCGGTCCGGGCCTCGCCGGCCGGCAGGATCGGCGCGTCGGTGCGCCCATCCGCGTTGGTGACGACGCTCTTCACCAGCCGCCACGTCCCGTCCTCCAGGACCGAGAAGTCGATCCGCACGCCCGCGGCCGGGCGGCCGCGATCGGTATCGAGGACATGCGTCGAGATGCCGGCCATGGATGGGGGTCCCGTAAGGTTGGGCTCAGCTGCCCCGATAGTAGGAATAACCCCAGGGCGTGAACAGCACCGGCAGGTGGTAGCGCTGGCGCGCGTCGCGGATCTGGAAGCGGATCGGCACGAGGCTCAGGAAATTCGGGCTCGGCAGCGTCACCCCGAGGGCCGCGAAATACGCCCCGACATGCAGCAGCAGCTCGTAGCGGCCGGCCTTCAGCGCGTCGTTGACGAGGAGCGGTTCGGCCGGCCGGCCGTTGGCCGCCGTGGTGACCGTCTTGATCGGCCGGTAGACGTCGTCCTCGCGGATCGAGAGGTCGCAAACCAGTCCGGCCGCCGGGGTTCCATGGGCATTGTCGAGCGCGTGCAGGGTCAGCCGCGGCCCGAGCCCCGCCTGTGAGGTCGGGGCCACGGTGAGCGCCCCGGGCCGCCGCCCCCCGTCGCCCGGAGGGGCTGGCCCCGCCTGGGATCCGCCCGCGGCAGCCGCCATGGCCGCGCCACCGAGGCCGAGTTCAGCGAAGGCCCGGCGAGTCACGGTGCCCACATGCAGCTCCGGGCATCGCTCTGTCCCTGACGTCCCGGAACGGCGAGGCATGCCGTCCACGGAGGACGGCAAGGCCGGTCTGGCAGGTTTGCCGGTTCCATTCCGTCCCCTCGACATCGCCGGTTGCCGCTGAGGGCTGTCGCGGCGACCTGTCGCAAGGCCTGCGCCATCTGGCAAACCTGCGCCAGCCGTCGAGGGGCTCAAGATGACGGATCGGTCCAAGCAGGCGCAGGGACCGCGTCGGCCTACTTGCGGCTGCGCTCCTTGCGCAGTTCCCGCTCCGCCAGCAGCCAGAACTCGATCTCGAAGCCCTCTGGCCGGTGGTTGCGCTCCCACAACTCGTAGGCGCGCTCCCGGATCTCCTCGAACGGGATCGCGTCCGGCGCGGATTTATCTTCGGTCCGTGACGGGGGCGGCCGCGGTCCGCTCTCCGGGACCGCCGGCTCCGGGGCAGCGGGGTCCGGAGCAGGCCGTGCGTCGCGACCGGGTTCCGACGACTCGGCTTTCATCACGAGGCCGGCTTGTCGAGATAGGCGGCGACGCTGGTGATCCGGCTCCCCACCATGGTCACGGCCTTGCGCAACCGCTCCTCGCTGACACCGAAGCGCTGCGCCCATTCTTCGCGCATGACCCGGTCGTAGATGTCGATATGCGTCTTGCCTCTGAATTCGATGGACATGGTTCGCATGCTCTGGATTGCCGCCCAGCCGTGCGAGGCCGAGCCGTCTGGAGAGACAACCGGACACGGCGGGATCGGTTGCCAAGGCCTCGTCCGATCGACGGCGGCTTGTGGATGGCGGAACGCGCGGGCGTCAGATGCCGTGCGAACGCCGCGTTCCGTCCCGGCCCGGGTCGTCCGGGCGGTCGGCCCCGAGCGCAACCGCCTCGCAGGCGAAGGGCGACGGCGGAGCCTCGACGCCGCGCCAGCGGGCATAGGCCCAGGGGCGGTACCAGACGCTCCCGCATGGCAGCCGCTCGGGTACGAGATCGATGCCGTGGGTCCCGAACGGGCCGCAGCGGCAGATCCGCGCGAAGCCCATCCAGGCGCCTGGCCAGAAGCCGTGCCGGGTGATGGCCTGGTCGGCGTATTCGGAGCAGCTCGGCCAGTGGCGGCACTGGCGGCCGATCAATCCCGACAGGGTCAGCTGGTAGGTGCGAATCGCCCAATGCGCGGCGCGGCGAACCATCGGACCCTACGCGTCGGCCGTCGCCGCGGTGGCCTGCTCCCCGGTGCCCTGTTCTCCGCCGGATCGGCGCTTGGCGGCGATCTGGTCGAGGGCGTCGACCACCGCGTCGAAGGTCAGCAGGGTCGAGGCGTGGCGCGCCTTGAACTCCCGCACCGGCTCCAGGACCGCGAGGTCCGCCCAGGCCCCGCCGGGCGCGGGGCCGTTGGCCTTGAGCATCGCCCGCATGGCCTCGCGGACGCCGCGCAGCTCGTTCTCGGTGGCGCCGACCACGTGGCGGCCCATCAGCGACGAGGAGGCCTGCCCCAAGGCGCAGGCGCGGACCTCCTGCGCGAAATCGGCCACGCGGCCGTCCGCGCCGAGGACGACGTCGACCGTGACCGTCGAACCGCACAGGCGGGAATGCGCGGTGGCGCTGGCATCGGGCCGCTCCAGGCGCCCCAGATGCGGGATGTCGGCGGCCAGTTCGAGGATACGGCGGTTGTAGATGTCGTCGAGCATCGGGGCCTCGGGCGGGTGCGTCATCCGATCGAGCTATTGCCCATCGGGATTCTGCCGCGCGACCCGTGCATTGCGTGTTGCCGCGCGAACAATGATATAGGCCCCCTACGGTCGCTTCGCGAGGAGGCGGTTCGTCGACCAGGGTCGCGCCCACGGCCAAGGTAGTTCCCACGGCTCTAGTCCAACCGGGGCGCCGGCTCGAATTCGTTTCGAGCCCGGGATCTCCCTCACAAGCCCGACGCGATCCGACGATGTATGCCAAGCCTGACAGCACCACGATGAAGTCCCGTGTGGCGCGGGCCGGAGATGCCATGGATGCCGCGCTTAAATCATTGTCCTATCGAGGCGAAGGACACGGTCTGG
Source organism: Methylobacterium sp. WL64 (assembly GCF_008039945.1). NCBI lineage: Bacteria > Pseudomonadati > Pseudomonadota > Alphaproteobacteria > Hyphomicrobiales > Methylobacteriaceae > Methylobacterium > Methylobacterium sp. WL64. Next base: position 9,108 of record NZ_VRVA01000106.1, on the reverse strand, counting down.
ACCGGGGCGGCATCGATGGGCGGGATCTGGGACAGAGTCTGACCGGCATGCGCAACGACAACCGACCGGTCGATGACGGCCGCCCCGCAGCGGTCGAGGTCGCGCCGCAGCCCGCCTCCGCAACCCGTGTGCCCGAGGGGATCGAGACCGGCCGCCCGAGCCGCGCCGAGGCCGAGGCCGCGGTGCGCACGCTCCTGCGCTGGGCCGGCGACGATCCGACCCGCGAGGGCCTGCGCGACACGCCGGCCCGGGTCACCAAGGCCTTCGGGCAGCTGTTCGGCGGCTACGAGATGGACGCCGAGGCCTTGCTGGCCCGCGTCTTCGAGGAGGTCGAGGGCTATTCGGACATCGTGCTGGTGCGCGACATCCCGTTCTACTCCCACTGCGAGCACCACATGGTACCGTTCATGGGGCTCGCCCACATCGCCTATTACCCGACCCGCGGCGTCGTCGGACTCTCGAAGCTCGCCCGCGTGGTCGATACCTTCGCGCGCCGCCTGCAGACGCAGGAGACGATGACCGCGCAGATCGCCGACGTGATCGAGAGCATCCTCAAGCCCCGGGGCGTCGCCGTGATGGTGGAGGCCGAGCACCTCTGCATGGCGATGCGCGGCGTGCAGAAGGCCGGCGTCTCGACGATCACCAGCCAGTTCCGCGGCGTCTTCAAGGACGATGCCAGCGAGCAGGTGCGCTTCCTCACCCTGGTGCGTGGCGGAACCAAATAACCGCAGGCCGGATGGCCCGATCAGGCGGCCACCGTCATGCGGTCTTCATCGATCGGGCTACACCCAATAGCCTCGACTCAAGCTTCACCGGACTCGCTTCTGCCGCCATGACCGCAAGCGACATCGCTTTCGATCCCCCCGGCACCCGGGCCGAGGTCGAGGAAGGCGCGGCCTTCACCCCGCGCTTCGACCGGGACGGCCTGGTCGCCTGCATCGCGGTCGACGCGCAGGACGGGCGTGTGCTGATGCTCGCCTACATGAACGCCGAATCGCTGGCCCGGACCGTCGCGACCGGGGAAGCCTGGTACTGGTCGCGGTCCCGGCAGGAACTCTGGCACAAGGGCGCGACCAGCGGGCAGATCCAGCGCGTCGTCGAGATGCGGGTCGATTGCGACCAGGACGCGCTGCTGATCCGCGTGGAGGTCGGTGGCGACGGCGGCTGCTGCCACACCGGCCGCCGCGCCTGCTTCTATCGCCGGGTCGTCCGCGGGCCGGATGGCGCCGTCACCCTGGAGGCCGCCGGGGCATGAGCGCGTCCCTTGCCTTGCAATGGCAAGAATGTCCGGCCGTCCCCTATTTCCTCCCCGGAACCGTCGAGCCGATCCGGCCCCTGCCCGCTGCCGGCCCCCGCATCGGCCTGGCGCTCGGCGGTGGTTCGGCCCGGGGCTGGGCCCATATCGGGGTGATCCGCGCCCTCGAGGAGGGCGGCATCCATCCCACCGTGGTGGCGGGCTGCTCGATCGGCGCCGTGGTCGGCGCCTGCTACGCCGCCGGGCGCCTCGACCGCCTGGAGAGCTTCGCGCGGGAACTCACCCGGCACCGGGTGGTCCGGCTGATCGACCCGCGCTTTCCCGGTTCCGGGCTGATCGCCGGCAACCGCCTCCGTCGGCGGCTGTTCGCCGATCTCGGCACGCGCCGGATCGAGAGCCTGCCGATCCGCTTCGGCTGCGTCGCCACCGAGTTCGGCAGCGGCCTGGAGGTGAACCTGACCGAAGGGCCGACCGTCGATGCGGTGCGCGCCTCCTACGCGATCCCCGGCCTGTTCCCGCCCGTGACCCACGAGGGGCGCGTGCTGATGGACGGGACCCTGGTCAACCCCGTCCCGGTGGCGCTCGCCCGCGCGCTCGGGGCCGATCTCGTGATCTGCGTGAACCTCAACGGCGATACCGGTGGCCCGGTGGTGCACGAGGTGCCGGCGCCGGCCGCGCGCCGGAGCTTCCTCCAGCTGATCCGCGCGCGCCTGCCGGGCTTCGAGCCCCAGGAAGCCGAGATCCCGGTCCCGGGCATTGCCCGGGTCGTGCTCGGCGCCTTCAACATCACCCAGGACCGGATCTCCCGGGCGCGGCTGGAGCGCGACCCGCCGGACGTGGCCATCGGCCCGGATGTCGCGGCCTTCGGCCTGTTCGACTTCCACAAGGCCGCCGAGGGGATCGATATCGGCTACCGGGCGGCCCGGGCGGCCCTGCCCCGGATCCGCGCTGTCGTGAACGGCGCCGCCGCGCGGGCCTAGAGCATCGTTCCGAAGGGGCCCGCGGGCTTTCGGAAAAAGGCGATGCGGATCAAGGAGCGCGCATCGTGTTGACGGCTTTCGCGCGAAGGATCGTCACGCGGTTGTAACGACCGGTTGCGATGGCCCCTCATCGAATGAGAGGGCTTCCAATGTATACGAGCCGCCGCCAGATCCTCCTGTCCGGAGGCGCAAGCCTCGTCGGGATCGCCACCGGCGTGGCCCGCCCCGGCCTGAGCCGGGCCGCCGACCGGCCGCTCCTCAGCCACGGCCTCCAGTCCGGCGATGTCGGGACCGATTCCGCGGTGGTCTGGGCCCGCTCCGACCGCCCGGCCCGGGCGATCATCGAGTGGGCCACCACCGAGAGCTTCTCCGAGATCCGCGGCGGCGTCTTCGCGGATGCACTGCCCGAGAGCGACAGCACCGTGAAGGTGGCGCTGACCGGCCTGCCGCCGGGGCAGGACGTGTTCTACCGGGTCCGCCTGCAGGACGTCGCGGCGCCGACCATCGTCGGACCCGCGCAGGTCGGGCGGTTCCGCACCGCGCCGGCGGACAAGCGCTCGGTCTCGTTCTGCTGGTCGGGCGACACGGCCGGCCAGGGCTGGGGCATCGACGAGGCCCGCGGCGGCATGACGATCTACGCGGCGATCCTCAAGAACCGGCCGGACTTCTTCATCCATTCCGGCGACACGATCTATGCCGACGGGCCGATCCAGGCCGAGGTGAAGCTCCCGGACGGCAGCCTCTGGCGCAACCGCGTCACTGAGGAGGTCGCCAAGCCCGCCGAGACGCTCGCCGAGTTCCGCGGCCGCCACAAGTACAACCTCACCGACCGGAACGTGCTGGCGATGAACGCCGCCGTGCCGATCCTGGCGCAGTGGGACGACCACGAGGTCACAAACAATTGGTGGCCGGGCGAGCCGTTGACCCGGGCCGAGCACCTCAAGAAGAAGTACACGGACCCGAACGTGCTCGCGATGCAGCTGCGCGCGGCGCGCGCCTTCCACGAGTACATGCCGATGCGCTTCGAGCCGGCCGAGCCCGGCCGGGTCTACCGCAAGATCGCCTACGGCCCGCTGGTCGACGTGTTCATGCTCGACATGCGCTCCTACCGGGGCCCGAACGGCGAGAACCGGCAGACGGAATACGGCCCCGACGCGTATTTCCTGGGGCCGCAACAGATCGCGTGGCTGAAGCGGGCGCTCACGGAATCCCGCGCGACCTGGAAGGTGATCGCCGCCGACATGCCGCTCGGCCTCGTGGTGACCTACGACGTGGACCGCAATTTCGGCTCGGAGGCGGTGGCGCAGGGTGACGGGCCGCCGCTCGGGCGCGAGCTGGAGATCGCCGACCTGCTGCGGTTCATCAAGCAGGCCAAGATCCGCAACACGGTCTGGCTGACCGCGGACGTGCACTACACGGCCGCCCACTACTACGACCCGAACAAGGCGCAGTTCCAGGATTTCGACCCGTTCTGGGAGTTCGTCTCGGGCCCGCTCCACGCCGGCACCTTCGGGCCCAACGCGCTCGACAACACGTTCGGCCCGCAACTGCGCTACGTGAAGGCGCCCGACAAGGGCCAGGTGAACCTGTCACCGGCCGCCGGCTACCAGTTCTTCGGCCACGTCGCGGTGGATGGCGACACCGAGCAGATGACCGTGACCCTCAAGGACGCGGCCGACACCGACCTCTGGCACGTCACCCTCGACCCCGCGAAGGCGTAGGCGCAGGCAACGTCGCCGCCCGCCGGACTCCGCGTCCGGCCGGCGCGCGATCTCACGCCATGGTGATGTAATCGCGCAGGGCCTGGTGCTCGGCCTCGACCGTGGCGATGCGGCGCGCCACCACGTCGCCGATCGAGATCAGGCCGACGAGTCGGCCGTCCTCGCAGACCGGGACGTGGCGGAACCGCCCTTCCGTCATCAAGCCCATCACCTCCTCGATGGTGGAGCTTCGGCCGCAGGTGGTGACCGCGCCGGTCATGTGGTCCGAGACCGGCGCGTCGAAGGTCGCGCCGCCGTGGCGGGCGAGCGCCCGCATGATGTCCCGCTCCGAGATGATCCCGGCCACCGACCCGTCGGCATGGGCGACCACCAGTGCGCCGATCCGCTTGTCGGCGAGAATCTGGATCACCTCCTCGAGGGTCTTGTCGGGGCTCACGGTGACGACGGAGCTGCCCTTCTCGGCAAGGATGCGTGCGACGGTCATGGCTCTCTCCCTGTGACGCGGTGCGTGCGCCGTCAGCCGCGGCGCCTCCGTTACGCTGTCGTCCGGGCTGGCCCCGGCTCGTTCACATTATGGCGAGTGTGTGACCGATCCGGCGCGTTGGCAAGATGCCGGGACGTCGTCTCAGGGCCGGGCCGCCTCGCGCCGATCGAGCAGCGGGAACAGCAGGAAACCTGCGATGAAGCCGCCGAGATGCGCGTCCCACGCGATGGCGGCGTTCTCGCCCACGAGCGGCACGCTGACGAGCCCGAACAGCAGATTGGTGATGAGCCAGATCGCCAGAAAGGCCACCGCGGTCCGGTTGCGCAGGAGTTCGGGAACCGTCTCGGCCGGCCGGTGCGGCGGCAATTGCCAGGACGGGCCGGCATACCCGGAGGCGGGCGGCTGGAACACGAAGCGGGCCGCCGCCGCCATCAGGGCCGAGATTCCCGCCGAGGCGCCGACCAGCGGTCCGGCGCTCAAGGGGTCGATCATCACATGCAGCAGACCGCCGGCCACAGTTCCGGCCAGCGCGATCAGGAAGTAGCGCCAAGCGCCGCAGCGCCGGGCCACGGGCGACCCGAAGGCGGCCAGCCAGACGCTGTTGAAGATCACGTGCATCCAGGAGCCGTGCAGCAGGGCGTAGGTCGCCAGCGTCCAGGGCAGCAGCGCGTGCTCGGAGGTGATGTAGCGGGCGAACGCCTCGCGGGCGGCCTCCATGTCGGGGTCGCCGAGGCCGGCGGCCGCCTGGATCACGTCGGCGGCCTTCCCGGGATCGAACCACACCGTCCAGCGGGCGGGCACCAGGGCGAGGTCGAGGACGACCCGGATGTCGAGCGTGTCCGGCAGCACGAACTCGCGCAGGGCCTGGATCGCCATCAGCAATCCGATCGAGAGCGTCACCACCCCCGGCATGTTGAACACGGGCACGCGGCTCTGGCGTGGGAATTCGGGGGAGGCATCCATCCTGGCACCATGTCGGGGCTGCGGGGTGTCGGGCAAGTCCCGGCGACGTATTGAAGCCTTTTCGGGTGATGTTTGGCTGCCAGGGGGTTCGAAAGAACGAATGCCGGCCGGCTCGATCGAACCGATGGCGGCGGCGTGCGCGCCGCCTACGACGAGATCCGGACCGTGATCAGCCTCATGCCGGCAGCCTCGGTCTGCCCTGCTCTCGATCCCAGGAAGCGTCCCGCGCCGGGCGGCACGGCGTATGCGCCGGACGATCCAGATCGCCCCGGATCACCGGCCCGTCCCACGCGGATGTGCCAGGATGATCCAGGGACGGACACCAGGCGTATCGATCCGGGACTCCGATGAAACATCCCACGAGCCGCATGCTCCATGCCTATTGGGAGCGCTTGCGCGGTGAGCGCGCCGCGCCCGAGCGCGCCGAGATCGAGCCGGGCGAGATCCGGCATCTGCTGGCTGACAGCCTGATCCTGGAACTCGACATGGCGACGCGCGCGGCCACGGTCCGGCTCGCCGGCACGCGGGTCTGCGCCCTCTACGGCCGCGAGTTGAAGGGCGAGACCTTCGCCGGCCTGTGGGGCGCGGAGGCCCCCGATCCCTGGCGCATCGTCGAGATCGTGGCCAGCGATACCCTGGGCGTGGTCGCGGGCCTGCGCGGCCTGAACACGGCCGGCGAGGCGGTGGATCTGGAGCTCCTGCTCCTGCCGCTGCGCCATCGCGGACGGATGCAGGTCCGGGCGCTCGGCACCCTGAGCGTCGAGAGCACGCCCCACTGGATCGGCCTGCGCCCGCTGGTCCAGGCCGAGACCACCTCCCTGCGCATCCTGCCGGGCCGCAGAATGGAGGCTGCGCCGCCGGCGCGACCGGCCCTGCGCGGTCCTGCCGGCTTTCCCGGCCCGGTGCGCCGGGGGCATCTCCTCGTTCATGCCGGCGGACGGGCGTAAAACCGCGCGCCGAGAACTGCATTTGGAATATTAGACATCGATTTTTCGACCGAAGATCGCGTCCGATCGGGACGAACTGGCAACTGTACAGGCCAGACCGGCCCTGGCGCTCGGTCAGGACAGAAAAATCTACGGCACGGCGGATATTGTCGAATCGGAAAAAAGGCTTTCGTAACAGTCCCGGTCTAGCTTGCGATGACGATTGTCGCGGCGTGGAGCCCATCTCGGTATGATCGCGGTCGACGCCACCGCCGGGACGGACGTGAGCCGCGCGGCCAGCCGGGGGCGCGACGCGGCCGACCAGCGACGCCACCAGCGCGTCCGGGTCGCCGTGCTGGGCCGCTACATGCTGGCCGACCGCCGCGAATATCCCTGCCAGACCGTGGACATGTCGCCGGGCGGCGTCCGGCTGACCTGCGCTGTGGTGGGCGAGGTCGGCGAGCGCGTGGTGCTCTACCTCGAGCATATCGGCCGGATCGAGGGCGTCATCGCCCGCCACAGCGAGGGCGGCTTCGCGGTCCAGCTCAACGCCACGCCACGCAAGCGGGACAAGATCGCATCTCAGCTGACCTGGCTCGCCAACCGGGAGATCCTGGGCCTGCCCGAGGGGCGCTCCCACGAGCGGCTCGTGCCGACCCACACGGCGGTGACCCTGCGCGTCGAGAGCGGCCGGGAGATCAAGGCCCGGCTGATCGACATCTCGATTTCCGGCGTGGCGATCTCCAGCACGGCCACGCTGCCCCTCGGGGCGGCCGTCACGGTGGGCAGCACGCCCGGGCGGCTGGTGCGCTACTTCGAGGGGGGCTTCGGCGTGCAGTTCCTGCTGCCGCTCTCCCCCGACCGCTTCCATGCCGGGATGACGCTCTAGAGCCGTCCCGACCGCGTTGGGATCGTCTCGTCAGATCTTCTTGGACAGCTGCGCCGCGGTCTCCTCGGCCGGGCGGGAGAGGTCGAGGGCGCCGAGGAAGCGGTTCTGCGCGTCCATCACGTAGACGATCGCCGTGTGCTCCATCGTGTAGTCCCCGTCCTTACCGGGGACCTTGCGGGCATAGGCCCGATACGCCTTCTCGGTGGCCACGATCTGCTCAGGGCTGCCGGTGAGACCGGTGATGCGCGGATCGAAGCTCGACAGGTAGGTCTTCAGGCTCGCCGGGTCGTCGCGCTCGGGATCGACGGTGACGAAGGCGACACGCATCCGCTCGGCCTTCGGCCCGAGGGCGGCGAGCACGTCCGAAACCTGCTGCAGCGTCGTCGGGCACACGTCCGGGCAATGGGTGAAGCCGAAGAACACGAGGTGCGGCGCGCCGGCGAAGTCGCGCTCGGTGACCGTGCGCCCGTTCTGGTCGACCAGCGTGAATGGGCCGCCGACCCCGGGCACGCCCACAGGCGCCCGGTCCGGCATGAAGGCGAACACCGCCGCCCCGGTCAGGCCGACGAGACCCAGGCAGAAGGCCAGAAGCGGGATCAGGGCGCGGCGCATCTTCATCGGACTCCGACCTCCGTGCAGCGGCTGGCACAGCACGGAACGGCGCGCGAAGGCAAGCCAGCGTTATGCCGCCGGCTCGCCTCGGACCCGATGTCAGGGCTTTGCGGCGGGCTCTCCGGCGGCCGGGGCGGCGGCCGCGCCCTTCGGCGGCTCCTTGCCGAGGTAGATGTATTCCGGCGCGGCCTTCAGCTGATCCTTGGTCGTGTCGATGCGGGCCTGGAGCGTCTTGTCGTCGGTCCGGTCGAGCTTCATCACCGACGGGTCGACGGCCACGTACTTGGATCCGATCCCGAGGAAGCCGCCGACGCCGATGACCCAGGACTTCACGCTGCCCTTCTGGTCGAGGACGAAGTCGGCGATCTGCCCGATCGTGTCGTTGGCCGCGTTGGTGACGTTGGCCCCGATCAGCTTGCTGGCGACCATGTCGTCCGGGGACTGGGCCACGAAGGTCGGGCGCAGGTTGTCGGCCATGGTGGCCGGCTGACCGGCCACCGGCGCGGCCGGCGCTCCGGCATTCGGAGTGGCATTCTGCGCCGCGGCGGTTGCGAGACCGGCCAACAGAAGGGCCGAGGCCAGGAGCGGAGTGCGCATCGGGTGAGGACTTTCGGACAGCGTTCGCAAACGAAGGTGGCGCCGCCTTAAACCTTTGGCGCAGCGTAAGTTCCGCCGATTTTCTTCGGGCGCCCCGGATTGCGCGCCCCTTTGCCGGCTGTGGGTCCGACGCCCGGCGCTTTGACGGCACGGCGCCGGCCCATCACAAGCCTGGCCCCATGCTGCGCCTCGTCCTCTACCAACCCGACATCCCCCAGAACACCGGCACGATGCTGCGGATGGCCGCCTGCCTCGGGCTCGCGGTCGAGATCGTGGAGCCCGCGGGCTTCGACGTCTCGGACCGGCACCTGCGCCGCTCGGGGCTCGATTACCTCGATCACGTGGCGATCACCCGGCACCGCTCGTTTTCGGCCTTCGAGGCGTGGCGGGCCGAGGCCGGCCTGCGGCTCGTCCTCGCCACGACGGCGGGCGCCCTGCCCCATACGGATTTCGCGTTCGGCCCGGACGATTGCATCATGGTCGGGCGCGAATCGGCCGGCGTACCCGATTCCGTCCATGCGGCCGCCGACGCCCGGGTCGTGGTGCCGATCCGGCCGGGCCTGCGCTCGCTCAACGTCGCGGTCGTGGCCGCGATGATCGCCGGCGAGGCCCTGCGCCGGACCGGCGGGTTCGAACCGGATCGCGGCCCACCGGCTTGATAGGGGCGGGGCATCATGGGGG
>NZ_VRVA01000105.1:0-17986 GCF_008039945.1 Methylobacterium sp. WL64 | reverse complement strand
ACGCTCGCGCAGATCCACCGACAGGGCTGAAGGCATGGCGATCCTCCATCACAAGCCCATCCAGTGAATCACACGCCAGCCAGATCGCCTACCCCGCGCGATTCAACCCGCCAGGGCACGGCTCTAGAGGTTTGTCGACCGCGTTCATGGTGCTGACTTCCTTTATGTTTGTTTATGATCTTCAACGGGACGCCCCCATTGGCCTTCTGACGAAGCGCAGTTCGGCTTCGCTAGGTAGCAAAGAGATCGAAGGTGCCCGCCCACGGTATCCCGGGGCATGCGTCGCGCAGGTGGGGCTACCGTGGGGCTACTGCGATCAAGCGAGTATTGCGAAGTAGCTGGGCAGCGGTCGACCCGCCACGGTCCTCCGGAACAGCACGAGCGTGAGCCATGTCCAGCCGGCGGCGACGATGCCAGTGAAAACCAGTGTAACCGTTGGCGGAAGCAGCCACGATCCCGCCAACGCGATGGCAGGCACGGCCTGCATGATGTGGGTCCCGAAGAAATGGGCAGGCCGAAGGTCTGCGGCATTCACTGTCCACCCCGTCAACCACATGGTCCTTCGTGTCGAGGGTGGGGGGGCCGCGTAGCGGCTATTGTGGGAGCCCATCCAGAGCGTGATCAGCAGCGTCAGCCCGGAACCCACGATAAACGCGACAGGCACGGCCAGTCGGACGGCGGGCGGCCACGCCAAAGGAGGCGATAGCGCCGCCGCGATCCCGACCACGACGGCCGGCGAGAGCACCAAGATCGCACCGATCCCCAACACGGCATAGATCGCAGCCTCGAGCCGCGTGTCCTTGTTAAAGTGGGAGCGCCGCTGCCGCCCCGCCTGCACGGAAATGTAGCCCACCTCGATAACGGCCGCCCCGACGGACAGCCACGCGACCGTGAGCAGAACGATACCGTCCCCGAGGAAACCAGCGACCACCGCGAAGGTGGCGAAGTGCAGGGCAAGTGAGATGCCGAACTTGGCCGGCTTGTTCCAGACGTTCTCGCTGGCCAGTCGACGCGGGTCGACGCACCGTGCCACGAGGGCGACGGGCGTCAAGGCGGCGAACCCGGCGGCGGCATACCAGTACAGGTGCGCGGGATCTACCATCGGTCCTCCTCTATGACCCGAACTGCGCAGGGAGCCTTTCGGCGGCACTCTGGGGCAGCGAGCCGTTGCGTGATCGAATGATCGAATGGCACCGGTGACCGCTGCGTCCGCCCGGTCTGGATCGGGGGTTAGGCACTGTCCCTTGCGAGGCGCAGGCACCGGCGGTCGGACCCGGACGATCATGTGGCGAGCCCCAATCGCGGGGCGACGAGGAAGCGCAGAGCTAGGAACGCGACGAGGCCGACTGGGCCTATGAAGAACGTCAGCAGGAGACATGGCAGGATTAGGAGCGGCGACATGTCCGCATCGAGCCCGGCGTTCGCGATCCAAGTGCCTGCGAACAGGTCGAACGCGATGTAGTGCAACCAGCCGGCCGCGAGCGCGGCGTCGTCGGTGAAGAGTCGTCGGACGGCTGCGATCGAGCCGAAGCCGCCGCCGGTACGGGCGCGTAACCCCTGGGCGAGGAAAACGGCGTAGGCCAGTCCTACGAGGGCAGGCACGACGAGTGCCGTCCCGGCCCAGATAGGCGCCCGGAGATTGTCGGGCACGAAAAGGCTCACCGCCAGACCGAACCAGGACACCGCCGCAACGCCGCCGCAGATCGAAAAGGCGCGATCGGGACTTAGCATCCTTCCACCTCTGGTCGTTCAGGTGATTTACTGCCAACCATCGCCGTAGGCCGGTATTTCAGGATCAAGGTCCCACAGACGCCGATAGGCGGAATGGAAAACGCCGAAGCCTGAACCACTCACCTCGTACGCGTACTATTAGATAGAACGCGTATGAGCAGAGGCAAGCCCTGAAGTTCTCGCACCTGATCGCGAAGCCGGTTGACGCTCCGGAAATCACCTGCCGAACTGGTTGTTTCGCCTCAGCGAGGCGGATCATGCCGCAAGCCGACGCGGTCACAGGATCATCAACGGCGGCGGCGACGGAACGCGCGCTGGCAGGGTCGACGTCGCGTCGATCGGCGGCTCGCTACCGGTTTGGTAGACGCGACCCAGCGATCCGAATGTCACCACGTCGCGATGGTCTCGAATGTCAGTTGCGCCAACCTCATGCCTGTTTCCGGCCGTGGTCGGAATGATCATTGACACGCGGGGTCGTGGCGGACGGAGCGGCCGCGCGCCTCCGCTGCGCGGTACCGGTCGATCCGCCGCTCGCCGTGCGCAAGCTCGGTTGACTTGAGGGGCGCCTGATGTCGTGCGTCGTTGAGGAGACGCGGAGACGCGCGCGATACGACCGTCAAGGCTGCGGCGCGACGGCGACGGCATCCATCCCGCCGCACCCGCTATGCTGTAGGGTCCGTGCCGGCTTCGGCGTACAAGAGGATCAAGGATGGTGCCAGCGTCGATATCCAGTCCTCAGTTCCGCCGCGAGCGGCAGCGCGCGGCGTTCCGCGAGGACGTGCTCGCCGAGGCGCGTGCGATCCTCGCGGAAGAGGGACCGGATGGGCTGAGCATGCGCAAGCTGGCGCATCGCCTGGGCTGCGCGCCGATGAGCTTGTACGCGTACTTTCGCGACAAGCACGACCTCCTGACAGCACTGGCGCATCAGGGCTTCGCTATCCTAGCCGAGCGCCTCGCGGCCGAGCCCGCGGAGGAACCGCTTGCCGCCCTGCGCGCGGTATTCCTGACCTACGCGCGGCTCGGGTTGGAGCGGCCGGACGATTACCAGGTGCTGTTCATGACGCGTGAGACGCAGCCGGTGCGCGAGTTCGAAGGGCCGGAGGAGATCGCCCAAGCGAGCCCGGCCTTCGCCATCGGCCTGGATCGCGCTCAAGCTTGCGTGACGGCGGGGATGCTAGAGGGCGATGCGCACGCCATCACGACGCTGCTATGGACCGCGGTGCATGGGGCGGTCGCGGCGGTTCTCACTTTCCCGGCGTTCCCGTTCGGCGACCGCGACGCATACGTCGCCCGGGTCGTGGACTGGACAATCGATGGGCTGCGAGCCGCGAGGGTTGCGCCGCTTGCGTAGCAGGGGCGGCATCGTATGTCGCGATCTCGATCGTCCCTGGACCCTGTCTCGGCTAGGCTTGCGGTGCGTTCCCCCGCGAGGACGATCGGCAGGGCACGTTCGCCATGATCCAGAGATACTACCTTGAGCGTCGCAAAGCCAAGCTCCGCAGTATCGTCCCGAGATCGTTGGCAACGGCTTCGGCCGGGCCGAAGAACGTCGTGTGCGCCTCCTCAATCAAGGGCAGCGCCTGACGAAGTGCGGTTTCGCCGGACGCGGTGAGAGCGATCCGCTTAGTGCGTCCGTTCGCTGGGTTCCGGTCGCGGGAGATCTGTCCCTTCCGCTGGAGGATCGAGAGCACCTGGCTCACCTGCATCGGGTGCATCTCTACGAACTCGACCAAGTCGCTCTGGGTCGTGGGTTCGTTATGCCGAGTGAGCCAGCCGAGCGCGATCATGAGAGCGAACTGGAGATGGGTGAGACCGCAGACCTGGAGCTGATCGTCGACGAAGCGCTGCCAAGCATGCGTCACGCGCCAGAGCAGGAAGCCGAGGCTGTCATCGGGCACTTTGAGCTGGCTGTCGGTGAATAGGTCGAGGAGCGGCATGGACCCACCCTACCGTGATTGACGCCCGAGGGAACCAAGCGTTATCAATATGTTTATGGTTGAGTGACGCGTTAGGGCCGGCCGGGGCGATAAGCGTTTGTCCGGTCGCGATCGGACGGGTCGAACAGATCGCAGGCGTTGGTCGCGGTTTCAGTGCCACCGCAGCCCTTTAAACAGTTGAGGCGCTCGACTGACGCGGACACCATCAGTTGCAGACACGACCCCACTGTAAACATATTTAAGATATAAGGATCATATGCACATGGTGCGAGCCCAATGAGTCCGGTCCCGATCACGTCCGGGCTCGCACGCATCGCCCTCGGGGTCGTGAACGCCTACTGCGTGTCCGAGCCGGGTGGACGCTGGTTCCTCGTCGACACAGGGTTTCCGGGCCAAGCCCAGCAGCTCCGCCGAGCCCTCAGTGAACTCGACCTGAGGTCCCGTCCGGAACACATCCTCCTCACGCACGCGCACTTCGATCACGCCGGCAGCGCACGCACGCTGGCACGCGCCTGGGGCGTACCGGTCTACGTCCATCCGCTGGACATCGCCTACACCCGAGGCCGAGACTATCCCAAGTTAGACCCGACGGTCGGTGGCGCGCTGGCCATGGTCACGCGCCTGCACCGCGGCCCGAGTGCGGCGCAGGTGGGCGAAGCCGCGACGCCGCTGCCGGAGGACGGGATCGTCCCGGGCTTCGCGGGGTGGCGATGGTTGCACACGCCCGGGCATACGCCTGGCCACGTTTCACTCTGGCGCGAGGGCGACCGGACCTTGATCGCAGGTGACGCATGCGTGACGACCGATAGCGACTCGTTCACGGCGCTCGTCACCCGGACGCAACGCGTCTGTCGACCCGGGGCGCCGACAACCTATGATTGGGGCGCGGCCTTGAAATCGGTCGAGGTGTTGGCTTCGCTCCACCCCCGGTGCCTCGCCTGCGGCCACGGTGAGCCGATCGTCGGCCCCGCTGCGGTGCAGGGTCTGGAGCGGCTTGCACGCACCTTCCAGGCGCCGGGATGCGGCCGCTACGTCGCGGAGCCGGTCCAGTTCGGGCCGGACGGACCGACGCGGATCCCCAAGCAGGTTCCCGATCCCCTTCCCCGCCAGCTCGGCTTGGCCGCGCTCGGGGGCATCGCCGCCCTGATCGGCTGGCGAACCATTCGCAAGGCCGGAGGGCAACATGATTGAAGCACAGATCGACTGCGCGGTCCTGATCGTCGGCGGGGGACCGACCGGTCTCACGCTCGCTAACGAGCTCCATCGCTGGGACGTGCCGTTCCGCATCGTCGACAAGAAGGCGGGGCCGGAGCGGTACTCCAAGGCCGCCAATCTGTGGCCTCGATCCCAGGAGGTCTTCGCTGCCATCGGCGTGCTGGAGCGACTCCTGGAGCGGAGCGCGCCGCTTCATACCTTCTCGCTGCACGGCTACGGCAAACTCCTCGGCCACATCCCGATGGATCGCCGACCTAGCCCCTACGGGACGCCGGTCTTCATCGGTCAGAACAAGATCGAGCAGGTTCTCGCCGGCCGTCTCGACGAGGTGGGCGCTTCCGTCGAGCGCGAGGTCACGGTGGTCGAAATTACGGATCGCGGCGACCACGGCGAGGCGGTACTGGAGCGCGCCGGCGGGGGGCGGGAGACGGTGCGCGCGCGCTGGTTGGTGAGCTGCGAAGGCGGCGCGAGCCTCGCGCGCAAGGCTGCGGGGCTCGACTTCGAACCCGAGCGGCTCAAGAACCGCTTCATCCGCCAGATCGACGCCCGGTTGCGCTGGAGCCGGCCATCGCGCCGCGGTCACGCATCGTTCTTCCTCAAGCGCGACGGCTACATGGGCATTCTACCGCTACCAGGCGGGCATCATCGAATGTTCGTCCTCAGCGACGACGCGGATGCGCCCGCCGAGCGCGATCCGACCTTGGAGGAGATGCAAGAGATCCTGCGCGAGGTCGCCGACGACCCGGCGGCCGAGCTTTCTGATCCCGTCTGGTTCAGCCACGGACACTTCAACCATGGCGTAGCGCCGGGCTTTCGGCGAAACCGCATTCTGCTCGCCGGCGACGCTGCGCACATGACGCTCCCGATCTACGGGCAGGGCATGAACACGGGCATGCAGGACGTGTTCAACCTGGGCTGGAAACTCGCCTACGTACACCGCGGTTGGGCGCCCGAGGCGCTGCTCGACAGTTACGACGCCGAGCGACGGCCGGTGCGCGAGGGGTTGAACGCCGAGCAGACCCGTGTCTTCCACGCCATCGCTGAGCCGAACTGGTTACGGCGGCAAGTCATCCACCGGTTCGGAGCTGCGGCTCTGTTCAAAGGGCCGGCACAATATTTCGTGCGACGCTCGTCTCAGCTGGACGTTGCCTACAAAGGTAGTCCGCTCAACCACGACGGCGTGCGGGGCAGAAGCGGTATGAAGGCGGGGGAGCGTGCGCCCGATGCCGTCATAGTCAAGGCCGAGGGATTGCGTCCCGCCTCACTGTTCGAAGCGATCTACGGCGAGCGATGGACGCTGCTCCTTTTCGACGGTGGACGAGACGACACCGGACACGCGATTACGAGCGCAGGGGATGTGCTGGCGTCCTGGCCACAGGTGGCGCTGCGGCCGGTGCTGGCCGCGCCGCGTGCGGGTGGGAACGTGGTCCCGCCAGGAAGCCTCCTCGACATCGACCGCTTCGCGCATCAGGCCTACGGGCTGGAGTACCCGACGCTCGTGCTGATCCGACCGGACGGCTACGTCGCGTTTCGTGGTGCGGCCACGGAGGGAGCACGGCTCGGTGACTACCTTCGCCAGCATCTCACGAGTGTCCGCTTCCGAGAAACGCAGTCTGCCGCGTAAGCGGCTGGCTCGGGCGCATTACCGCCAGAACAGCAGCAAAACGAATGACTGCTTTTAGGCATTACGCAGGTCTCTGTAAACAGCAATTTCAGATAGATAGTCGCTATTTGCATAATTTATAAAAATATTCTGATTGCCGATATGCCAGTTAATAGAATTAATGTCGGAATTGTTTGGATTAATAACTGTTATTTTGGGCGCGAATAAACAGAAATACATATCTTCGTCAAACGGCGCAGATTGGCTGCGAATAGAACAATCATTTCGAGAGGGCTCGTTTCACCAGCAGATGCGCACCTGCCGCTACTTTGCTCCAAGGTTCTACTAAACCGCCAGCACGGCACTCAACGCGTTCGGGGCGCTGCCAAGCAGTGTCGCGAGGGTCGCATCGGTCTCGGCAAATTCGCCGGCTCGCGCGGCGCGGTACATGCCCAGCGTGATCTCGATCACCGCCGCCGGCACCCCATCCGCTTGCATCCCGGCTGCGAACGCCTCGTCGGCAACGACCTGGCGCCGGATCGGCCGGCCGTGAAGGACTGACAGCATGGAGGCGACGTCCGCCAGGTCGAGCGCCTCCGATCCGGTGAGCGGCTGGGTCGGCCCGTCGAAGCGACCCGGCTTGGCCAATACGACCGCGGCCGCGGCGGCGAGGTCATCGTGCGTGGTCCATGCGACCTTCCCGTCCACCGGCGCCCTCAGCACCCCGGTAGTTACCGCATCTCCCAACATCGCCGGCACCGTCTCAGCGTAGAAGCCGTTTCGCAGTGAGGTCCAGGCGATCCCCGCGTCCCTCAGCAAGGCCTCGGTCCGGGCGTGGGCATGCATCGGCCGGAACTGTGACGTCGAGCTTGCACCCATGTGGCTCGTGTACACGACGCGACGCGCGCCAGCGGCCTTCGCGGCCTCGATGGCCGCCCGGTGCTGGGTCACGGGGTCCTGGCCGATCCGCTCTGCGTTGGAGGAGACGATCAGGACCTGCGTCGCGTCGGCGAAGGCAGTCCGCAGCGTATCAGTCTTGGCGAAATCGCCATGACGTACACTGACACCGGCTCGAGCGAGCGCGTCCGCTTTCCCGGGGGCGCGCGTCGTGGCCGCGATCCGGTCCGGTGACATGCGCCGGAGCAGTTGCTCCACGATCCGGCGGCCAAGTTGACCGGTGGCTCCCGTGACGACGATCATGTCAGGTCTCCGGTGAGAATTTCGGCGATGCAGGGAGCGAGCTTTCAGAACGAACCGACGTCAAGCACCGAGCTTCCGGTCAGCCAGCAGCCCGCGCGCGAGCAGAGCGAAGCGCCGCTCGAAGACACGTTCGAAATCGGCCTCGTCGTCGAGCTTCCAGTGCGAGGCTAACATGCGGCACGCGACGAGGACGTCCTCGGGTGTGAGGTCGAGGTGGAGCACGCCACGCCGCTGTGCGGTCGTGAGCGGGCCGGCCAGAACCGAGGCCATTCGGCTCTGGTTCTTGGCGGCATCGTAGTCCGGCATGTCGACCAGGCTGGCGAGGAACTTGTCGTAGACCCGCATCATCTCGGCCGTGCGGCGGATGAAGGCGAGCGGGTCGTCGCCGGCCGCGACGGCCGCAGCGAGGTGATCCAGGTCACGCTCCAGAACGGCCTCGTACATAGCCTGCCGATCCGGGAAGTTGCGGTACAGCGTCGGTCGTGTGACGCCGGCACGAGCGGCGATCAGCTCCATGGGCACGTCGCCACCTTCCGCGCGCATTATCTCGCTGGCGGCGGCGACCAGCCGCTCGCGGTTCCGTTCAGCATCCTTGCGCATGAGGCGTCGTCCAATGTCATCGCCAAGCCCTGCTCAAGCCAACCGGTAGATGCGGTGCTCGAAGCCGGGCCTGTCTTCCCCGGCCGGGCAAAGGCGTGCCTCGCCGACGAAGAGGCAACGGTTCACCCAGGCGTAGCGCGGATCGCCGCACTCCAACTCCCAGCAGGTCCGGATGCGCTGGTCCTCGAACTGGGTCGGCTCGTCATGCTCCATGGCGGAGCGCATCCGCTCGCTGGGTTCGCCGATGCCGCGATACCGCGCGCACAGGATCGCCCCGTCGTCAGTGAGGAGCTGGATGCGCACGTCCATGCGCAGGACCCCGTCCGGATCGACCAGCATCCAGTCGGCGCCCGCTCCGAGCGTCCGACCCGACAGGCGTGGGCCATGTACGAGCCCTTGCTCCATCTCGTAGTAGTGCCGCAGGCCGAACGGGCATTGCCCGACCACATGCGGTCCGAGGACGGCGGTGGTATAGTTGAACGCGTGCTCCAGGCGCATGTCGGTCACCTTACCGCCGCAGCAACGTTCGGGGATCACCCTCGAACCAGACGTTCACGATCCGCAGGCGGTTGATCGCCCACCTGTCCTCGTGCCATTCGAGATCGGCCACGTATCGGTTCATCATGCGGAACCGGGCACCGGGCTCGTCACGGATGACATGGACGGCTTCGACCAGGGCGGACAGGCTGGCCCGGTCACCGGCGATTGCGGCACGTGGGTTGGTGACGGCATGGCTGGTGATCTGCCGCGCCGCGATACCGGCAAGAAATCCAACGATGGCCGCCCGGTCCCGCAGCACGCCGAACTCCAGGCCGAGGCTTCGGCCGCAGGGCTCGAAATCGATCTCCGCATCCGCCGTGAACGCCGATGCGAGCAAACCCTCGTCGCCCCTGTCCGCGCCCTCGGCGAACCGGAGCAGAGCGTCGGTCATCGCAAGCCGATCGTTGGCAGATTTTGCCACCGCCTCGGCATTCATGCCGCGTCCCCCAGATCGATGCCGTAGGCGTTCCGACCGACCTTGAGGCAGGCGCGGATCTCCTCGGAAGTCCGGGCCTGCATGCTGCTCTCGAAACCGGCGACAGCGTCCGCGACGTCCTGGCCAGGTTCGGCGACGAGTGCGTCGGCGAGGTCGAGCGCGTCGAGCAGGGCCAGGTTGACACCCTTGCCCGTGAACGGCGGCATCGTGTGCGAGGCGTCCCCGAGCATCGTCAGCCCCGGCCGGGTGTCCCAGCGATGGTCGGGCGGCATGGCGGAGGTCGGCCAATGCTGGAAGTGATCGTCGACCTCCGTCAGCATGTCCAGCACCTCGGGTGACCAGTCACAATAGGCCTCACGGACCGCCCTCATCACCGCGTCAACGTCCGACAGGTCGAAGCCGGCACACCGGGGCCAGTCCTGCGGCACGGCCATCGAGTAGTAGAGCAGGATCACGTCCCGCGCACAGCGTTGCACGAAGATGGTCTTCTCGCCGCCAGCGAACATCACCGAGCCTTCGCCGAGTACGTCCGAAAGGTGCGATCCGCGCCTGAGCTCGGGCCGGATATAGGCAGCCACCATGGTGATGCCGGTGTAGATCGGCTCCACGTCCGTGAGCGCCGCCCGCACGCAGGAGCCGCTGCCGTCTGCGCCGATGACGAGGTCAGCCACGACCGGTTCCTGGCCGGCGATCCGCATCAGCCAACGCCCGTCCCGATGACGGTCGAGCCCCTCAATGCGGTGATCCCAGGCGACCATTCCGTCGGGCAACGCCTCGATCAGCATCGCGCGCAGGTCGCCGCGGTCGATCTCGGGCCCGGCGTCCTCATGCGTCTCCTGGCCTTCGCCGGGCATCTCCTGCCCGTCGGCGCCGATCATCCGAAAGGCCTTGGCGTCGTCGCGCGAGCGTCGGGCGAACGCGTCGGCGAGGCCGGCCGCCCGGATGGCGCGCTGGCCGCTGTCCGGCCTGAGATCAAGGCTGCCACCCTGGGGCCGTGCGTCGGGCGAGGCGTCGCGCTCGAAGACACGAACGTCGAAACCGCGCTGATGCAGCAACAGCGCGAGGGTCGTGCCGGCGGGCCCGGCACCGACGATGGCCACCGTCCCCCTTTCCTTGAGCTTCTCGCATGTCATCATGTCGGTCCTCCGAACCGGGTCGCCCATCGACACGGACCCGATTAAACGTACAGCAATGTACGTTTAATCGTACGCCGGTGTAAAGGTTCCGAATTGCCCGGCGTCGCGTTGGCTTGCTTCGTCATCGACGCGGCGGCCGGGTCGCGCTCGCACGCCGTGCCGCCTATAGCCATGGAAGCTGGCAGGCCCGAAGGCGGACCTTCCTGCGTAGGCGTAGGTGCAGTGGCGCCTTCGACGTCCGCTTCCTTGGGGACGAGTGAACCGAATCACGAGGCGGTATGGGATCGGGAGCGGTCGCCACGAACCCCCTAAGGGATCGGATAAACGACGCCACTGATCCGCTCCAGCTCGCTCCAAAGCCGGCGTGCGGCGACGGCGTCATGCGCGAACGGGGCGGTCTCGGCCTCGACCGCGGGGCCGCGCAACCGAAACAGGCCGCCGGGACCGTAGTAGGCACCCGGCTTGGCGTCCGGCGCCGTGGCCGCGCGCAGTGTCGGCTCGGCGCCCGCGGCGGCGCTCTGCAGCATTGGGCCCATCGTCCAGGTGATCAACTTCATGGGACGTGAGGTGTCGGCCGAGAGGTTGGTTCGCGATGCGCCAGGGTGGCACGTGACAGCCAGCAACCGGTCGCCCGTCCGGCGCTGGAGCTCACGCGTGAACAGAATGTTGGCGAGCTTGGTCTTGCTGTAGGCGCGGACCGGACGGTAGGCGCGCTCAGACTCCAGATCCTCGATCGGCGTCGGTCCGCCCTGCGTGTGGGCGTAGGACGAGACGGTCACGACGCGCGGCGCTCCCGCTTCCAGGATGCGGGGCATGAGCAACCCGGTCAGCACGAAGGGTCCGAGCACGTTGGTGGCGAACTGGAGCTCGTGCCCGTCGGGGCTGACGCGCCGCTCGGGCAGCGCCATCACGCCGGCGTTGTTGACGAGCAGGTCGATCGGGCGTGCGTCGGTGAGCTCGGCCTCCACGAATGCCCGCACCGAGGCGAGCCGTGCGAGGTCGAGGACACCGGTCCTGACGCGGGCGGACGGAAGCGCGGCGCGGATGCGCTCGGTGGCGACGTTCGCCTTGCCCGTGTCACGCGAGGCTATCGTCACCTCGGCGCCGGCGCGCGCGAGTTCAAGCGCCGTATGCCAGCCGATGCCGCTGTTCGCACCGGTCACAATTGCGCGCTTGCCCGTCTGATCCGGGATGTCGTCGGTGGTCCAAGGATTGCTCATGGCAGCGACAATGGCCATCATTGTTGCTTTCGGCAACGAGGTACCCCTTGGTAACAAAGCGGCGCAGAGGTAACTAAGGTCATGGCCGTGCAAGACAGAAACGAACCCGACGATCCCTGCTCCGCCCTGACCCCGGACGCGCAGGCGCTGGTGCGCGAGGTGCTCGCGCGCCTCGTCGACAAGTGGGGGCTGTGGGTGCTGAGCGAGCTATCCGAGAACGGCCCGCTGCGCTTCTCGCGGCTGCTGGAACGCGTCCGTGGGGTCAGCCAGAAGTCGCTCACGGCGACTCTGCGCCAACTCGAACGCGACGGCTTGGTCACCCGGACGATGGTCGTTCAGGTGCCGATCCGGGTCGACTACGCCGTGACCCCGCTCGGCCGGTCCCTCGTCGAGCAGGTCCAGCCGCTCTGGTTGTGGGCCATCGCACGCTTGCCCGAGTTCGTCGCCGCGCGCGCTGCCTACGATGCGAATGTAAACAGGCGGCAAGTGCCGTAAACGGGACAGCTGCTTAAGGCCAGCTTCGCCGAGTTTCGGACGCCACCCAATGTCTGCTCACGGGCAGGTTTTTGAGCTTGTCGAGCGACCGGGTTGGGTTGAAAGCAGACTAACCGTCGAACTTAATCATCGGCGGTGTACGGGACCGTGCAGGCAGGGGTGGAGGAGACAATCTCGTCCTGAGGTAGGCTCACGCCATGCCAAGCCTGACCTACCAACCGTTGTCCGAGGACGTTCTCGCCGGAGGTCGCCTGCACCATCTGGCCCTTCTCACGAGCCGGCGCACGGCCCTCATCCTGCTCGTCTATGGTGTCATCGTGTTCGGGGCCTTCGCCCTGGTAGGCGCGCCAGCCGACGTGGCGTTCGTGTTCGCGATCGACGCAAGCCTGTTCCTGATCGTGATGCTGGCGCTGCGGCATCTCGTGGTCCCGTGGCTGGTCGTGCGGCGGCAGTTCCGGGAGCAGCGCAGCCTCCGCCAGCCTTACACCATCACATGGTCCGAGCGCGGCTATGCAGCCTGCAGCGAAACGATTTCCTCCGACCTGCCGTGGGATCACTACGTCCAATGACGCGAGGATGCCCGCGTTATCCTCCTCTACCAGTCGGCAGGGTCGTACCAGTTCGTGCCCAAACACGTCCTGCCCTCGGATGCACAGGAGTTCATCTGCTCTCGGCTGCGGGCAGTTGGTGTTCGGCAGGCACGTCGGTTCTTCGCTTAGGAGCGGCCGCGCCTGACAGAAACTGCAGCGACGCCTCCAACTGGGGTTCCGCTCAGCACAAGTGGCGTTCGTATCATCGCCGGACCGGCTGCTGACGCATCGATATGTCAACGCCTGGGCCAGCCCCCTTCGATCTGATGTCGACACAAGCGTTGGTCGATGGACTTCGTCTCCAACGCGCTCTTCGACGGCCGCCAGTTGCGTGCTCTTACGGTCGTCGAAGCCTTCACGCGTGAGGCTCTGGCGATCGAGGTCGATCAAGGCATCAAGGGCAAGCAGGTCGTAGCTGTCGTCGTTCGCTTGGCACGCCTCCGTGAGCATCGCATGCAATTTAGGTCAATAACGGGCCTGAGTTCGTCTCGAAGGCGCTCGACTGCTGGGCCTACGAGAGCGGCGCCACGCTGGATTTCTCGCGGCTTGGCAAGCCGACCGACAACGCGCTGGTGGAGTCATTCAGTGGCCGCCTGCGCGATGAGTGCCTGAACGCAAACTGGTTCTTGTCGTTGGCCGACGCGAGGAGCAAGATCGAGACGCGGTGGCGGCAGTACAACGAGAGCCGTCCTTACACAGCCCTTGGGTGGCTGACGCCCCAGGAATTCGCCTTGGCAGCGGCCCAGCTGGCCGCCCAAATGAGACCCGGAGGCTCACCTTTCGGCCGGACCAAGATCCAGGGGACCCTCATCACTACCGAGACCTTGCATAGGCTACAGACCACAAACTGGGTCAACTCCAGATCCACCGTGCACTAATTTTAAATTTAGACCGCCCGTAGATGCCGATTACTTGATCGCGACACACCTGCTCCGTTTCAACTCGACCGCATGAGTAAACCGATGGCAACAACACCTTCAGGCTCCCTTGCCAATACTAATTCTGATAAAAGCAATGCAGCGCGCTACATCGACGTGCATGCCCATGTCTTCCCAGATTTCTACGAAGCGGCACTAAAGAGAGCTGGGATAAACGACGTGGACGGCTGGACGTATCCCAAGTGGAGTCCTGAAGCTATGTTCAAGGCCATGGACGACCACAAGATAGAAGCACAACTTCTATCCGTGTCGTCACCCGGGATCTCTTTCGCGGAAGGCGACGATGCGAAGCAGCTGGCACGGCGCCTCAACGAATATATGGCCGGCCTCGTCAAAGAACATTCGCCACGGCTCGGTTCAATGGCGATTTTGCCGCTTCCGGATGTCGAAGCATCTCTGGCGGAAATCGAATATGCCTTCGACACGCTCGACATGGATGGTGTCGGGATTATCAGCAATTATAACGGCGTCTACCTGGCGGACGCCAAGATCGCGCCCGTTCTCGAAGAGCTTAACCGTCGCAAGGCAGTGGCCTTCGTGCATCCGACCATCCCGCCCGGATGGAGATCATTCGCGGTCGATATACCGGCTCCGGTTATGGAGTATATTTTCGACAGCACGCGTATGGCGCAGCAGCTTGTCTCGTCAGGAGCAAAGGCGAAGTTCCCGGATATCGCGATCATTGTCTGTCATGGTGGCGGCACCTTGCCCATCAGTCATCAGCGACTCGTTAAGTATTGGATGGATGGCAAAAACCAGCTCTTCGACACCTTTTATTACGAGCTTACGGCGACGACTGAACATGAGCAACTCGCGGCATTGCTGGCGATGACCGCTCCCGATCGGTGCATGATGGGCTTCGACTTCCCGTTCATGAAGCCGGATTGGTTCGATCCGCTGCAGGGAAAGCTCGAGTCTTACGGTTTCACGCCCGAGGAGTTGAAAGGCGTTATCAGGAACAATGCTCTCCGGCTCTTTCCCAAGTTAGAGCGGCGCATCCGCGAGAGTTAGCACTCATCCAACGAACGAGGACCCACCATGTCAGCTGATCCCGCTTTTGGATCGTTTGGGCGCTTCAAGGAAACGCCGGTCGATCAGATGCCTTCGGATATGAAGGACGCCTACGACTTCACGATGAAGCTGCGCGGGCTCGTGCCCGGGCCTCACAAGATCTGGCTGGCGAACCCGACGCTCTCGAAGACCATCGTGCCGACAGGCTATTATTACCAGAAGGAATCTTCGTTGACCAAGGCGGAGATCGAGATCACCACAAATCTCATCAACGCCCGCTGGCGAGCGGCCTACTCGAACTATGAGCATGAAAAGATCGCCGAGAAGGATGGGCACCTCCCAGCCGGGCAGGTCGAGGCGCTGATCGCGGGCCTGCCCACCTCGTTCGACGATGCCCGCCAGCAGATCGTGTACGAACTCGCCTCGACGCTCGCGGCCCAGCGGGTCGTCCCGACCGGCATGTTCCAGCGCGCCGAGAGCCTGATCGGCGACAAGGGCATCGTCGACGTCACCGTGCTCATGGGCTGGTTCACCATGGTTTCGCTGACGCTGATGGCATTCGATGTTCCCTCGAACGCCGTCGGCCTACGCCAGTAGGAGGTCTTACATGTCGCAGACGCAGCATGGACTTGGTGGACGCCTGCCTCTCCTCAAGCCAGACGCACTCTCCCCGGCCCAGAAGAACACGTACGACACGATCGATACGACCATGGTGCCTTGGGCCGAAAAGTCAGGTTTTCAGGCCAAGAATGAAGACGGAACTCTGATCGGGCCGTTCAACGGTATCCTGCTCAGCCCGGCGATCACCGACGCCTTCCTCGCGCTCCAAGCGGCGGAACAGGAACACACGACCCTGACGGCGCGGGTTCGCCAGATCGTGATCCTGACGGTGGGTGCGGTGTGGCAATGCGACTACGAGCGGTACGCGCATGAGGCGGTAGCGCGGAAAGCCGGATTGCCGGACGAAGCAATTCGCTCGCTTTCGAAAGGGATACCCGCGGGTGGTTTGGCATTCGAGGAAGAACTAGCTCAACAATTTACGCGGCAGGTCACGGTGGAGCGGCAAGTCGAAGATAATCTCTACGTTCGGACCGAGGCGATCTTCGGAGCTCAGGGCATCGTTGACCTACTTTATCTTGCGGGTTGCTATGATACGATTTCGTCTCTGCTGAACACTTTTAGGGTTCCAGCGCCAGCAAGATAATTCCCTGTCGCAGGAGAAGTTCGATGTCTCCCAATAAGGCTCCTCAGGCGCGCCTCACCACGGTCGCCACGTTCCCAAAGAAATATTTTCTTGAGAACCTTGCGGTGAGGTCCGACAACTCCGTCCTGATAACGGCGATGAACCACCATGAATTGTGGTTTGTGCCTCCCTTCCAGGGAGGAGATCCCGTGGAAGCGAAATGCATCCACACCTTCGAGCATCCTGTAACCGGGATCGTCGAGGTGGATCAAGACATATTCTATCTGCTCGTGGGAGAACTGTACACGACCCACGAGGCCTATCTCTATAGCCTCGATTTACGGGGCTGGACCACGGAGTCACCGGTCCAGCCGAAGGAGGTCTGCCCGTTTCCCAAGGAGACGCGGGGTCCGAACGGCTGCTGCCTGGTGGGTCCAAGAACCATGCTCGTTGCGGACTGCTTCGCCAGCCTGATCTGGCGTGTCGACTTGAAGGACGACGATGCGGCGCCGGGTTTCAGCGTCTGGCTCGAACACGACAGCATGGGCTATTTCCCCGGCGACATGAAGCCCGAGCAACCCGGCGTCAACGGCGTCCGCTACGCGCAGAAGAGCGGGTACGTCTACTATACCGCAACTGCCAAGAAGCTGCTCATGCGCGTGGCGATCGATCCCGACACGCTCGATGCGAAGGGCGGACCGGAACTGGTCGTCGCCGGTCGGATGGGAGACGACTTCTGCATCGATGAGGAAGCCGAGGTGATCTACTTGGCGACGCATCGACAGAACACGATCGACGTGATCTCGATGAACGCCGGCTACAACAGCGGCTTCACCCAGTCTGTCGCCGGCGATCCGTTCACGGAGGAACTGATCGGTCCGTCGGGCGGCGCCTGGGCGCGCAGCGAGGGCGATTACGGACGACGCGCCTTTTTCATTATGGACGGCGGCACCGCCTCGCCGCTGCCCGACGGGCCACATCCCGCCAAACTGCTTCAGGTCGAGTTCCAGCCGCTCGGTGGCGCGTTTCCGGGAGTCACGAAGTGACGTTGCCACGTCGCACTGGCACGATCACCCGGCGCGATGACGTGGCGATCGAAACCTTCATCGACGGCGCCGGGCCGCCCTTCGTGATCCTGTCGTCGTACGGCCGGGATGGAGGCACGGACTATGACGACATCACCGGCCGCCTCGTCGAGGTAGGATGGCAGGTGCTGCGGCCCCAGCCGAGAGGCGTAGCAGGATCAACCGGCCCTATGCGAGAGCTGACACTGCACGACTTGGCCGACGATGTCGCCATGTGTCTGCGCGCGCTTGCCGAAGAGCCGGTGGTCATACTCGGCCACGCCTTCGGCAACGTGCTCGCCCGCGTCGTCACCACTGATCATCCCGAACTCGTGCGGGCGGTGGTGCTGGCCGCCGCGGAAGGCTCGGAAGTGCCGCCGGAAATCGGCAAAGCACCAAGTATCGTAAGCAATCCGTCCGAGCCGGAGGCCGAGCGTCTGGCCACGCTGCGCAAGGCCTTCTTCGCGCCTGATCACGATCCAAGTGTCTGGCTGAACGGATGGTATCACGACACTTACCTGATGCAGCACGAGGCCGTGAAGGCAAGCGGGCTGAAGGATTCGTGGGCCTGCGGGACGGTGCCGCTACTTCAGATCATCGCCGACCATGACCCCTTCATCCCGGCACCCTATTGGAAGGAAATGACCGACCAGTTAGGCGCCCGGGTCACCAAAATTGTTGTTAGCGATGCCTCGCATGCGCTGTTTCCGGAACAGCCGGGGGCCGTTGCTGAAGCCGTGCTAACGTGGGCTCAGCAATGGCGATGACTCACGATCCGTGCATTGCCCATAGAGGTGGCTCGGTATGTCTGAACAGTGAACCGCCCCGGGTTTTCCGCAGGCCATTTGGTTTGGGTCAGGCCGCCAAGGACTGAGCCTCGGCCTGGGCATAATAGCGCGCTTCGGCCTCGGCGGGAGGGATGTTGCCGATGGGTTCGAGTAGCCGGCGGTGGTTGAACTAGTCAGCCCCCATTGAAGTGGTCCGCTCTTTGGTATGGCTTTTAAGCCTGGAGGACGGACGAGATGGCAAATTACCCGAAGCCCGAGGAGATCGTCGCGAAGCTACGTCAGGCGGACGTGCTGATCTC
>NZ_VRVA01000104.1:0-18274 GCF_008039945.1 Methylobacterium sp. WL64 | reverse complement strand
AATCCTCGACGCGGTCGCCGCCCACGACCGGTTCGATGCTGACGATGACCCGCACGGTGAGAACGACTTCGGCGCGGTCGAGGCGGCCGGCGAACGTGTCTTCTTTAAAATCGATTACTTCGACCGCGCCGGGCGCTGGGCCTCGCCGGATCCAGCTGACTCGTCAGTGACGAACCGTGTCCTTACCGTCCTGTTGGCT
This sequence comes from Methylobacterium sp. WL64, assembly GCF_008039945.1. Taxonomy (NCBI): domain Bacteria; kingdom Pseudomonadati; phylum Pseudomonadota; class Alphaproteobacteria; order Hyphomicrobiales; family Methylobacteriaceae; genus Methylobacterium; species Methylobacterium sp. WL64. The sequence goes on along the minus strand of NZ_VRVA01000104.1, from coordinate 18,075 downwards.
GGGGAGTACTAGGGTGCCCGGCGTCCGGCTGTGGGCCGCCGACATCCCCACCCCTGGCCCCTGGACCGTGCGGGGTGAGGCCGAGCCCGGGGCGTCCCCCGCTCAGGTCATGCTTGGGATCGAGCCGGCGGGAGACGACCGGCCGGGGGGCTGGCCCTACCTCATTCGCCGGCACGCCGCCGTCGAGCCCGGCGGGTGTCCGCTGCACATCGCCGTCGGCATTCAGCGCTGGGCCGACGCCCGGTTGCTCGCCGCCGCCCCGGACCTCGCCGCCGCGCTGCTGCGGCTGCTGACGACGCCGGCGATCATGGCCCCGGGGGCGGATCCGGACACGCAGGCGGCGGTGACTGCGGCGTGGGACATCCTCGTCCGGGTCGCCCCCCAGCTGGAGATCGGGCGGTGAGGGCCGCCCCCGATCCTCGCTCAGGGCCCCTATCGTGGCTCGACGCTCCGCCGGCGGCGCCCCGCCGGCAAGGGGGCCGGCCGGGGCGCGCCCGGCTCGGGCTCCACGAACAGCGCCGCCACCGCGACCCCCAATGCCCGGGCCAGGGCCTCCAGGGTGGTGATCGTCACGTTCTCCCGGCCGCGCTCGACCCGCCCGACGTAGGCGCGGTCGATCTCGGCGGCGAGGGCCAGCCGCTCCTGCGACAGCCCCCGCTCGACCCGCAACCGCCGCAAGTTCCACCCGACGATGCCCCGCGCGTCCATCGCGCGAATGAGCCCTGTCGGCGGCTTGACAATCGACGGACTGACAATCCCTCATTCGTTGATCTGTGGGGTCTTCAGCCGACAGCGCCCTTCTCATCATCCTTGCTTGAGGCTCCTGCCTATGATCTCGATGACCCTCCGTGGCCACGGAGCGCCCGTCGCGCTCGCGTTACTTCTCTCCCATGCGCCAATCGTCTGCGAAGCCGTCGCTCAGGCGCCCCCGGGCGGGCAGAGTAGAGGAGAGTACAACGCCCGCGATGCAAACGCGCAGGCTCGGGTGCTCGCGCTCGCCGACGAGGTGATCGCCTTTATCGGGGAGGGCTACAAAGCGATACCGCCCGGTGAAGTGCTCGCCCGCATGGATGGCTACCGTGCCCGGATACGCACCGTCGCCGCCGAGATTGCTGACACCCCGGCGGCAACGACGCTCACGACATTCCTGACCCAGTTCGAGCAGATACGCGCTGACATCGCCGCTGCGCAGGTTCGGCCAGGGTCAGCGACGTCGGGTGTCACGACCACGCCCCCGACCGGTGGCGACACGGCACCTGCGAGGCTGCGGGCGCTGCTCGCCGAAGTCACGGCCGCCAACGCCTATGCCGACTTGCCGCCCCCGCAGCGGCTTGCCGCGCTCGACACCTACCTCGCGCGGCTGCAGGCGCTCGGCCCGGAGTTAGCCGGTACCTATGTTGCCGCGATCTACGAGCGCACCCTCCGAGAAGGGCGACAGGAGCGCGCGAGCATCGCCGCACAGCTCGGTCGTGATCCAAGCATGACATCGGGGGCCGACGAGGGGGCCTACACCGATTTCGAGTGGATGGGGCAGCGCGGGATCACGGCTCTGAGCAATCCGCTTCAGCGGGAGGACTTTCGAGCGTCGTTGGCTCGCGGGATCGATTTCAACGTGGGGGTCAGCGCCCTCGAACCGACCGCCGCCAGTTGGCTGGTTCAAATGTCAGGTCGGCCTGGCACCCCGGGGACTCCGGGCCAAGGCTTCTTCTGCCGTGTGAACGGGACGGATACGGCCAGCCTGACAGTCTTGCGGGGGATCATGCCGCCCTATGGCATCGTGCACATGACCTCCTCCCGTGCGGATGAATTCGTCCTAGGCGACAGACCGCTGCGCGTTCGTATCGTGTTTGCCGACTGACGGATCACACCGCCGGACGACTGGCGCCGCCGCAACCCCGCCACCGCTGGGATTGTCGGAGGCCCGCCACAGGCAGGTGGTAGGGTGCACCCCGTCGGGCCCGTCGCCCCCTCCCCAGCGAACCTGCGCTGCGAGGTGACCCCACTCCGGCGCGAGCCGGAACGGGCGATGGCGCATCGTCTGCGGCAAGCGTGGGCGATCCCCGAAGGGCTACGTGACGACCCAACCCTGCGGCTGACCTTCGCCGTGACGATGGATTTCGACGCCGCACTCACGGCGCCGGTGGAACTGTTGCGCTCGATCAGCCGACGCGCGAAGCCCGACCAGCTGCAGGAGGCGGTTGAAGCGGGGCAGCGAGCGATAAAAGCGAGCGCACCGTTTCCGGAACTCGGCCAATTAGCGGGCGGTACAATGCAGGTCGATATGACGCCATGCGACTGACCCTCCGTCGCAAGGCAGAAACGAGAATGGCCGGAGAACTCAGTTCTCCGGCCATCATCTACCGTGTTCAGTTCAGGTCCGTGAGATACGACGCTACTAAGTCAGCTCACGCACGCACGGGCTTCACTCGGCGGGCATCGACATCATCGACCACCGTGATGCAGTAGACCCGCGGCGCCGCTCGGCAGATCTGTCTAGGCAGCTTGATCGTGTTTTTCGGCTGCTTGCCACCTTCCGTCTGCGCCCGCCCCTCGTCCCGCAGCTGCTTCAGCATGTCGACGTGATCGGGAAATTCCTGGCGGAACCGCTTTGCCGGGATCAGCACCTGTAGTTGCTTGCCTTTCCGGCGCAGGACGCCGGCCTTCTTCAGGAACTCCGCCTCGGTGTAGGGCCATCTGCCCTGCCGTGCCCGGCCAAACTTGCCGCGGTTGCGGGCGCGGAAAGCTCGGACCCGCTCGATGGCCGGAGGGGTGTAGGGTGCATCGCCGGCCGTCGCATGGGCGTGATAGATGGCCAGGGTTGCCGGCAGCAGCGCACCCCACCCCTCTAGGATCACGCCCCATTGGCGGGCCAGCTTCCCGGCCACGTAGGTGACAGCGACAGTTTTCTCGCCGCGAGCCTTCCCCTTCACCACAGCTTCTTCCCGGGCGGCGGTGTGGAACTCGTTCATCAGGCGCTCGATCTTCGAACGCAGCGCGGCCTCGTCTCGGACGACGGCGGCTACAAGGTGCCGGACGAACGCGCGACCGGCGACGCCGTAATTCTCATTGACGGCGGTGCGCAGATGCTCGGCTGCCTCACGAGCGTCGACGAAGCCTGCCGGCACGGTTTGGAAAATGCCGAGCTTGTGCTCCTTCGGGATCGCGATGGTAAAGATTCGCGATGCAACTGCGTCTACGATTGACTGAGGGGCTTTCAGGAGATCACGCTGCGGCACGTTGCTCGTACTGAGCGTTGCGACCCGGACGTTTGACGCCGTGACCGTGTCGGTCAAGCGCTTCCTGCCACCAGTCGTCGCTCCTTTGAACGCGACTTTCTGCAACATCTCGCGCTGACTTTTGCTGTCCAGTCCAGCCAGGTTGACTTCGTCGAGGGCGAGCAGGTTGTCGGCGTGCGCGCGCTTGAGCGGGTCGTGAATGTTGGCGGTCATATCCCACGTCTCAGCGCCGCCGACCTCGGAGGTTGGATCGCCTGCCCAGGCTGAAGCTCCAACGGTCAGGAGGGTCGATTTCGCGCTTTCTCGTTCGCCAACAAGCTCAGCCTGCGGGTTCTGGTTATGCGCGGGGGCATAACGCAGGATCGCCCCGACGAGCGCGTACATCATGACGAAAAGCGGGATCGGCTGGTTCGTCACGACCGGTCCGACCGAGGCCTGCCAGGCCTCCAGCGTACCGACGGCGGTGAATTTTGGGTTCGGTTCGAACGCGATGATGACTTCGCGAGTGTCACCATCGGGACGCTCGACGTCGCCGTTGCCGTAGACGTAATGCGCTTTATCGAGCCAACCCGGCCGCGCGGCGACCAGAGCGGAACGGTAGCCGCTGTGCTGCTCTACCATCGTCAAGAAGGCGGTCTTCGACTTGCCGGTCAGTAGATCGGTGCCCGCTTGCGTCAGGCGAGCGAACACCGACTTGTCGTTGAGCACCAGCTCGCTCGGGCTGAACCAGCACGAGCGGTCGGCCGTCCCGTAGCGCAGCCAACGGGCCCCCTCCTGATCGATGACCGCGTCCCGGATGCATGGGACCCCATCATCGTGGGACAACTTAAAGATGCCTTGGGGCTGGTCGGGCCCGGGGTTGGGTGGTTTGTTGGCGGTCATAGATAGCGTCCTCTCGCTGCGTAGGGATAGAGGTGGGACAGGTGGTTTTGGGGCTAATTTCCCCCTAGATCCCCTCTATCCCACGCGTTTTGGGGCATGGTGCCGTGGTGAGTCGCCACGTGCAGTTCACACTGTTTTCCCGCCCGTATTTCCCGCCTCGGCGTCCCACCTTTAGGTTGTGGGCTAGCTAAGTCGGCTGGCGTTTGGCTGTGAAGCGTCCCTCTATTGGGATGGCACCCGCCTCAGGTTGTCGGGACGAGGCAGAGCCGCCCCGTCTCGCTGAGTTCGAAGCGCAGGCCGACCAGCACTATCCGTCCGGTCAGCCCGGCTCGGTCGAGCGCCCGGACCGCCTGGATCTGCTGGGCCACGGTCAGGGGCCGGTCGCGCGTGTCGCGCACTAGTCGGCCACGCTTTGTGTCGAGGCGTTCGATGGTCTGACGCCTCTGGAACTCTCCCTTTAGAGCGTAGGCAATGGCAGCCGGGCTGCCGTCCCAGGGCTTGGTGTGCACCGGGCGGGGGGCCGCCTCCGTCGCCGGGATCAGGCGTTTCAGGGCCGTTCTGACCGCCAGCGATCCTGCCGCCGGGATTAAGCCATAGAGGTGAAGGCAGGTGTGGCGGGCGAACCGTCCCGCCTCGCCCCCCTCCTGGCGATGATCCTCGTTCCAACTCGCATCAATCACGAACACCCCGAGGGTGACGCCCGCCTCGCGCAGAATCGTTTGGGCAAACTCGCTCACAGTCACGAAGTCGGGCTGCTCACCCGGATCAAGCCCCGGCAGGATGATCGACACCCTCATCCAGGCTTGACCGGGCTGGCTGCGGATGAAGCAGCTCGTAGCGTCGACGAACAGCCGCTGCAGGGCGTCGGCGCATTCCGGGCAGGCCGGGTGGCCACAGCGATTGGTCAGCCGGCCGCGCCGACAATTCTCGATGATTGCGCCTATCGCTGCTAGATCGGCGTGCGCCCGCCCGTGCTTGCGCAGCCAGCGACGGCGGCGGCTTTTCAGGGCCCGCCGCTCCGCCCGGGTCGGTGAGCGCCCCCCGCGCCGGCCGACCGGCCAGGTCAGTGCTCCCGTGTTGTAGGCCGGCCCTGCCGCCAGCGCCGTCGCGACCACGCGGTTGGTAAGGGAGAGGGCCACCGGCCCGCCCTCCTTCGTTTCCAGCTCAGACATCGGCCGCCTCCGCCGTTGCCTCGTCGGCCTCGGGCTCGCCGCCGTCGGGACGAGGATCGCCGGTGCCAGTGCCGAGAGTGAGTTCACGGGCCAGAGCCTGCAGCGAGGCCGCCAACCGCTCCAGGCGCTCGATCTGGGAACCGGGCGCCGTCAGTGCGTCCATTACCGTCCCGTGGATCGAGGCCGGCAGCTCGACCGTCTCGCCCGTGGTACCATCAGCGCCGTGGAGGCGCAGCTCCAAGCGGGGGCTACCCTCCTCCCGCGCATGGTCAGGCTCGGCAACCGCCGGGCCCGAGCTCCGCGGCTCCACCGTCGGCAGGCCGGCCGCCAGCTTCGCCCTACGCTTCTGCTTGGCAATGGCAACCTTGCAGTCACGGATGGACGTCCGCTCGACGAAACCGGTGAACTTCTCGACCGGGGTACTCTCAGCGAGCGCGCAGCGTAGCAGCATTGACCAGTCCGAGCAGAGCTTGCGCTGATCGGTGTTGGTCGGCCGCGCGCCGATGGTCATGCAGATGAGGGCCGGGTTGCGGCGCGCAGCCTTCGTAGGCTCGATATCGCTTTCGGCGGCGATGCGGGCAATCTGGCCTGGATCGTTGTGCACCTCGCACAGCAAACGATAAGTCGGCAGCAGGAGCGCATCAAGCTTCTCCTTCCAGTTGCGGAAGAAGCCCTGGCCGCCGCCGATGGCCCGGCACGCGGCATAGGCAGCATCGACCTGCGAGCTCCGAGCCACATTGCTCACCGTCTCGGACAGCAAATCGCGGATGGCGGGGTCAGACAGGTTTTCGGTTGAAACGAACGGTGCGGGCGAGGGGCCATCGTTGCAGCGGTCGCGCGTCGGATTGGTATCGGGATCGAGCACTGGCAAGTCTCCGTTCCCCGGAATGGGGAGCAGCAAATTTACCGCAGTGCGTTGACCGAAGCAGTCTGCCCATACAGCAGACTACCTGTTAAGTCTCTGATTCCTTTTTGGAAATGGCATCTAGGAGGTCTTCTGGTAGCGGGGAAATCACCGAGGTAATGAGGGGTACGGGCTGCTTGAAATCGAGCGCCAGTAGCCGATAGTTTCGCTCCGTAAGGCGTCTTTTGATGAATTCGTACCGACCGAAAAGTCGCGTCAGCTCAGGCACGTTCTGAGCGTTAGCGAGGAGCTTTTTCGCAAAGTTTGCCTTTCCTACCTCATGCGGTCGAAATCGCTCGCCGCCGAAGTTGTTGAGCCAGACGAAGCCGGCCTGAAAATCCTCTTTGTCAGCCCATTTGTTTGCCGCCCATGCACTTCGAAGCTTCGGATAATGCTTCCTAACGATATCGTGCTCGGGGCTGCCCGCCCTCGGGTTGAAAAGTGCTTGCGCTGTCGTCCATCCTCCCTTGGAGTTCGATCCCGGCCCGAGGGGCCAGCGCAGCGATACGTCGTACAGCGGCGCGTAGCGCTGTTGCCGGCGCCGACGGTTGCGCAATTTGATATCGAGGCTGTGAGGTCGAAGGGCGATGGCGAGTTTGCGCAGTCCCACCGGCTCTTCCAGCAGGCGGCCGAGCACCTCGCGCACGGCAGGATCGTCTAGGAGGGACGGCAACGAGGTTTCGTCCAGGCGCCGCGTCTTGCGGATGTGCTGCACCAGCCGAATTGCGCTGCAGACTCGGGCGGCGGCTAGCAGGTCGCTCGACACGGCGAGCCACCGGTCCGGAAACTCTTTTCGCTTACGTTGGCGCTCGTTGAGTTTCTCGCCGAGGAAGACCGCGATCTGCATCTCATAGAGCTTGATCGCGCGTAGATACAGCGAGTTCTGTTCATTAAGCAGATAATGACCGGCTGCGGCGACGTTGTATAGGCGACGCTTCAGTGCTTTCTCGTGAGCCATGTCTGTCCCTCCCCGGTTGGCCGACATGCCTGTAATTACGTAACTCTCGTGCACAAGCTGTTGCCTTAGGACTCTACGGCCGACTTGATGGCGCCACGGCAGCGTACGGTGTGATGGACCATGTGACTTGACGGCCGGTCGGGTCGACGGGGAAACGGATCGACGTGTCAGCTCGACTTTGGCCAATCGAGAGGCGTCGAGGGTAGCGAGGTGACGAAGCGGGTGTGATGGTTAGGCTGGTGGTGTCCCCGCCAAGAGACGTCGCCATGCTGCCCCTGCCCACCCGCTTCGCCGGGATCATCCTGGCCGTCGTACGCTGTGCGATCTGGCGTGAGCGGACTTTGACAACATCACCGCGCCGACGCGCCCGAACAAAACCCCGCTTCTACTGCTCGATGGTGAGAACGCGATCCCGGATGGTACGAACCAGGCTCGCTCGCCGAGGATCATCGCGCAGGATCGTCAGGCGCCGGGTGAAGCAGGGCTTGTGGCTGTAGGCCAGGGCCGCCAGGTTGCCATCGAACCGCATCCGCCGGACCGAACGGCAGCCCGACCTATCTGCTAAGGCTGCCCTATGATCACCGATGATGCTGCGAGAGCAGTTGACTTCGTGACTATAGGAACCCGCTGCTGGAATGCCCTTTGAAGGCATTCGCGCGACGGATATAGCCGCCCAACGTTCGTGGGTCCCGGTGCCCGCTCTGATCCATGATCCGGGCGAGGTCTGCTCCCCGCTCGGCCGCGGTGGTGATGTAACCGGCCCGAAGGGAGTGCACCCCGAACGTTGCGGCGTCGAAGCCGGCAGCGGCCGTGTACCGTTTGATGACGTCGGCGACAGCCTGGGTCGTGAGGCGAACGCCCTCGCCCTGGCGGACGTTTCCCGACCGAGACACGGGCCAGAACACCGGGCCCACGACGATCCCCGCTGCATCGAGCCACTCGCGCACGAGGGCGACCGGCCAAATGAAGCGGCCGTGCGATATGGCCTTTTCGAGCCCTCGCCCGCCTGATCGACCTTCGACCGGCGGATGATGACGCGCAGGCCCTATGGACGCTGGTCATGGCCATCTATCCCATGCCCGCCCTCGGCCTCGCCCACGGGGTCCGTGATGAGCTATGAGCCCGGCGAGTTGGCTCCGAGTCGATAACAGCGGAGAAGGTAGATATCCCTTCAACCTCATGGGGGCGGAGCGCCATGCAGATCAGCCGACGGCAGCTCGCTGCCTCCATACTCGCGGCTCCCCACCTCGCCGATCGAGCGGTGGTCGCAGCTTTCGTCGCTGCCGGCACCATCGATTTCGCCCCCAATTCATACCCGCAGACCACTGCCGGGGTAGCGCGGTATGTGTGGACGCAGCGAGGCGGCGAGTTCCGACCGCTCGGCGTCATAGCGCTCGGGTTGCTGGGGCTTCTGGAGGCTCTGTCCGAGATGGACGCCGAGGAGCCGGTGACCCAGGAAATTCTACGCGCCGGCCCCCACAACGCCACCATTTTCCATCATGGTGATGGAGTGCGCATCATCGGGGTAGTACTCTACGGCAAACCGGGCGTCGCCCTGCCGACACCTCCGAAGCGAGGACGGAGCCGCCCCGCATTTCTCAGCCGTTCGCAGACGCTTCGGGTGGGCGAGCAGCTCGACCTGTTCGCCATGACGGGGTTCTAGGCTTCAGACCTTGTCATGGTGCGATCTTACGCTGTCTCCGATGGGCCGGAGGTACGCATGAGCGCTTGAATGCGTCGAACGGTATTGCGGTTGACCTTGAGTTCATGCGCGACCGCAGAGGCGCCATGTCCCTCCTGTAAGAGCTGCTCTGCTCGGCGACGTTGATCAGGGGTCAGGCTCGCTGGTCTACCGATCGCTTTACCCGCCGCACGGGCACGCGTCAGCCCCGCCTGGGTTCGCTCGATCAGCAGGTCACGCTCGAACTCAGCTACGGCGTTGATCACGCCCATCGTCAGCTTACCGGTCGAGCTGGTGAGGTCGACGCCACCGAGCGCCAGACAATGCACACGCACCCCGAGCGCGGCCAGTTGGGAGACAGTACCACCGACGTCCATCGCATTGCGGCCAAGGCGGTCGAGCTTTGTCACGACCAAGACATCCCCCGCCTCGAGGCGATCGAGCAGGCGAACGAAACCACGGCGCTGCGAGGTCGCCACGCTGCCCGAGATGGTTTCGGTGATGACACGCTGCGGCTCGACCTGAAACCCTGAGGCGGCGATCTCCTGCTCCTGGTTGTCGGTGGTCTGACCGAGGGTCGACACGCGGCAATAGGCGAAAGTGCGGGCCATGGCCATTTTTTGGTCGAAAGGGATGGCCGAAACTAAAAGCTGGCCGAAACATCCGCAACCCTATTTTTCGACCATGCCCTACAGCGGTGGTCGAAACCGTTCGGTTTCGGCCAGGGGTGCGGGCGCTATCAGCGCCACCTTTGATGAATGAGATCCCAATCCAGGCCAATTGCCATACACCGAGAAACTGGCTGACGTCGCTAAAGTGCCATGGTATCAGATTCATGCGTCATCGGAGCTGAACGCAGTTCTGATCAGCTAGGCGCATCCCTTCAATCGAACTGAATGGATGATAGGGCCATGAATGCGACACTGTCCAAGATCGATGCTGGCGGCCGGTTGATCATCCCAGCCCAAGCTCGCAAAGCGCTGCATCTGGAGTACGGCGGCCCGGTCGTGCTGACTTTGGTCGACGGCGAACTCCGAGTCCGATCCGTGGCTGCCGCCATGGCAGAACTACAAACCCAGACGTCGTCCTTCTTGGCTGACGACACCGCTTCGGTGAATGCCTTCCTCACAGCCCGACGCGCGGAGGCTGCCAGAGACGAAGGAAAGCCGGGGGACAAGCAAGAGCAGGTAGCCGCGTCCGCGAAGGAAGCCGATCGTGGCGCGTAGCGTTCTGGATGCCTCGGCTCTGCTAGCCTATCTCCGCCGGGAAGCTGGTTGGGAGCAGGTGCTACAAGCTTTCACCGGTACCGCCACGATGACCACCGTGAATTTTGGCGAGGTCGCCGGATGGTTGGTCCGCAATGGAGCCGATGAGACGGCCGTGCGAGCATTGCGGAACGGCCTCGTGTTCCCCCTCACGCCCGTCGACGACGACCTGTGTATTCGCGCTGCCTTGTTAGAGCCGCTGACCCGGTCGAAAGGGCTCGGGATCGGAGATCGGCTCTGTCTCGCGCTGGCTGCCCGCTCGAACGCTGCCGCGGTCACTGCGGACGCCGCCTGGCAGGAGATCGCAACCGGTGTCGGCGTCGAGGTCCAACTCATCCGCTGAGGTTTGCCGAGCAAACAAACGAGACGTTTGCCCGACAGTAGAATTACCGACGCGTTTTATCGACAATGGCAGTGCTGTTTGGCTAACTCGCACCCCACCTCGCTAATTCGTCGGGAAAACGATCAGATACCCGACAATTACCTCGATAGGACGGCTGTCTTGTTCGGATATTTTGGAGCCGTGGGCTGTCTCTGATCGGCGGGTAGGCGTCCTTCGGCTTGATCGCGCTTCGGTACCTTGTAGGCGTCCAACGACCCCTTCGAATGCGCCTGGCTTCTCACCTCGACGACGTCATCCACGCAGTGATTGCCGTTGTCTCCGGCCAGGCGGCCGTATGACTGCACCAAGCTCAGTCTTGAACCTTTCAGGATGCAAGACCGTGCTGGTGTCAGCTTCCAGACTTCAGAGGTGATCGTACGCCCTGATTTGCGGTAGGCCGCGTGACCCACCGCATTGGTATGCTGCTTGCGTGTCAGTCTTGTATGGAAGTCTGATCCGCATGCAGGCCCCTGAAACATCTGGCTCGATTGATCGCGTCATCGTGGATGCCATCCTCGCAGGCCGCATCACGGCCGGAACTCGCCTCGGCGAGCAGAGCCTCGCAACCCTGTTTAGCGTTTCCCGGACCATGGCCCGCGAAGCGCTGATCCGGCTGGAGGCGCGCGGCATCGTACAGGTCAGCCCCCGCCGCGGCTGGTTCGTGATCAACCCTTCCTTCGAGGAGGCGCAGGAGGCGTTCCAGGCCCGGCAAGCCATCGAGATGGGCATCCTCATGGCCGTCCAGCGCCTGGGACCCGAGGTCGTGGACAAGCTGCGGGCCCACATCATCCGGGAGCGGGCGGCCATCGCCTCAGACGACCTGGAGGCGCGCAGCTTCCTGCTCGGCGACTTCCACGTCTGCCTCGTCGAGGCCCTCGGCAACCGCGTGCTTGCCGACATCCTGCGCGACCTGACGGCGCGCACCGTCCTGATCTCGGCGCTCTACCAGTCCGTCCACGACGCGACGGCCTCCTGCAACGAACACGAGGCGATCACCGATGCGCTCGCCGACGGCGACCTGAAGCGGGCCGCCGACCTCATGGTTTCTCACATCGGCAACGTCGAGGCCGGGCTCACGCGAGCCAAGGACGACGATCCGCTGACCAACCTCCGCCAAGCCCTGAAACTTTCACCCCGACGAGAATGAGGGTGGGCTCGGCCGGGCCAAAACAAGAAAAGCCGCCTCCGACTCGCGTGTTGCGTATCCCCCCGATTGGAATTCACCAGGAGATTACGTGATGTCGGCCCATTCGATACCGCTTCCCACGTCGGACAAGGCACGCGAGCCGCTCTACAAATCGCTGTTCTTTCAGGTCGTCGTTGGGCTGGTGCTTGGCATCGTGCTCGGGATGGCCGCGCCCGAGTTTGCGATCAGCCTAAAGTTCTTCAGCGACGGCTTCCTCAAGCTGATCTCGATGATCGTCGCGCCGATCGTGTTCTGCGTCGTGGTGCACGGGATCGCCGGGACCGGCGACCTCAAGAAGGTTGGCCGCGTCGGCATCAAGGCGCTGGTCTACTTCGAGGTTATGACGACGGTCGCCCTCGCCCTGGGCGTCATACTCGCCTACCTCGTCGGCCCCGGTCATGGGATGAACATCAATACCGCTACCCTCGACGGCAAAGCGCTCTCGACCTACGCGGACAACGCTCACAAGCTTCAAGGCGGCGGCTTCTCCAGCTTCATCCTAAACATCATTCCGACAACCTCGTTCGATGCTCTGGCGCGTAACGATGTGCTTCAAGTGCTGTTCTTCGCGATCCTGTTCGGCGTCGCACTGGCGCTGTATGGTGGCGAGCAGGGCAAGAAGGTCACCGACCTGATCGACGCGGTCTCCGGTGTGCTGTTCAAGGCGATGGGACTGATCGTGCGAGTCGCCCCGCTCGGCGTACTCGGTGCCGTGGCCTATACGGTTGGCAAGTACGGCGTTGGCTCGCTCACCCAGCTGCTCTCACTGGTCGGACTGTTCTACTTTGCCGTCGCTTTCTTCGTGATCGTCATCCTCGGCTCGGTACTACGCCTTGCCGGGGTCAATATCTTCAAATTCCTGGCCTACCTGCGCGAGGAGCTGACCATCGTGCTCGGTACCGCTTCGTCAGACGCCGTGCTCCCGCAGATCATGCGTAAGCTAGAGTACATGGGCGTCAAACCCTCGGTCGTCGGGCTCGTTGTCCCCACAGGCTACTCGTTCAACCTCGACGCCTTCTCGATCTACCTGACGCTGGCGGTGGTGTTTATCGCACAGGCTACCGGCACGCCGCTGTCATTCGGCGACCTGATGCTCGTGCTCGGCATCTCGCTCGTCACCTCGAAGGGTGCCCACGGTGTGCCGGGCTCGGCGATCGTGATCCTGGCCGCGACGCTGAACGCGGTGCCCTCGATCCCAGCGATTGGTCTCGTACTGGTGCTCTCAGTCGATTGGTTCATCGGCATGGCGCGCGCCGTCGGTAACCTAATCGGCAACTGCGTCGCGACCGTCGTTGTCGCCGCCTGGGAGGGCGATCTCGATCGGGCTCGAGCTGAGGCTGTGCTCAACAACCCGCCATCGGACATCGCTGTCATCTCGACGGGCGAGCAGCTCGCCTGAGGTCGGCGTTTCGGCCGCCCGCGATCATCTCCCGAAGGACGTGATCGGCTCAGGGCGAAGATAGGACATGCATCGATGAGCGAGTTGCGAGTGACGGCGGGTCCGTTCGAGTTTGGTGCCCGGTTTGAAGAGGAGGCAGCACCGAAGACCTGCGCCGCCTTTCGAGCACGCATGCCGTTCATGACAAAGGCGGTACATGTGCGGTGGAGTGGCGAGGGCGTATGGATGCCGCTGGGCGACCTCGATTTCGGGGTCAGTTACGAGAACCACACCAGCTACCCAACTCCAGGGCAGATCATCCTCTATCCCGGTGGCATCAGCGAGACCGAAATCCTGCTCGCCTACGGCGGCGTGCATTTCGCCTCGAAGATGGGGCAGCTTGCAGGCAACCACTTCATCACGCTGACCTCTGGTCTGGAGAACCTGCGCAAGCTCGGCGAGATCACGCTGTGGCAAGGTGCCCAACCTGTCCACTTCGAGGCGCTGTAATCGCGGTTCATTGCTCTCAGGGCGTCGGAAACTGCCGCAGCTCCATAGGAAAGTTTCATCGGACGACGTTAAGCGAACGCGTCTCGTGTCGTGTCGTGAAAACGATTGGATACCCAAGATAAGATCTAAAAGTACAGAAGTCAGATAAGGGTCGGAAACAGTATTTGTCTTGACGACCGGAAATGGACATTGGTAATGCGCTCATGCCGGCCGTTCAAGACGCTTTTGACCATCTCTCAAAGGCTGCAAGTTGAGCTGCTGCCGGTCCATCGAACAAGCGGGGTTTATGGAACTGACGTGATCCCCTCGTTTGAAATCGAAGCGTTTCAGCAAACACGCGGCTGGGTGACGATCAATCACGAAGCCGTATGGAGGAATGGCTCATATATTGCAGCCGCTAAGTGGGGCTATCCGTCGACACAGGTGATGTGTCCGATCTTCGGGGGCGATCAATGGCTATACAGTCGTATTCAGCCTCTGATGCGCCGTCCTTTAATCCGCCTGCCGAGCTTGACAGCACTTACCGTCGGATCACCCTACGGTTGCTGCCGTTCCTGATGGCCCTCTGGGTTCTATCCTGGATCGACCGCGTTAACATCGGTTTCGCCAAGCTTCAGATGCTGGCTGATCTCAATTTCAGCGAGACCGTATACGGCCTCGGCGCCGGGATTTTCTTCCTCGGCTATTTCATTTGCGAGGTGCCAAGCAACCTCCTGCTGGAATACGTTGGCGCCCGGAAGACCATCGCGCGGATCACCTTCCTATGGGGGATCTGCTGCGTGGCAATGATGTTCGTCACCACGCCCGCTTTCTTCTACGTCCTGCGCTTCTTTCTCGGGGTTTTCGAGGCCGGGTTCTACCCTGGGGTAATCCTGTTCCTGACGTACTGGTACCCAAGCGAGCGGCGCGCCAAGGTGTTCGGCTTGTTCATGTCGGCCTCGGCACTGGCCGGCGTCATCGGCGGTCCGCTCGCCGGCGGCATCCTCAACGGTATGAACGGCGTCAACGGCTGGGCGGGCTGGCAGTGGGTGTTCCTACTGGAGGGCATCCCGTCGATCCTCGCTGGCGTCGTCACGCTGCTCTACCTGACCGACCGGCCTTCCAAGGCCACCTGGCTTACGCCCGAGCAGCGGTCGCTGGTCGAGGCCGACCTAGCCCGCGATGCGGCCGCCCAGGGCCCGCGCGAGCACCGCATCCTCGCCTCGCTGAAGGATGTCCGCGTCTGGCAATGCATCGCGATCTTCTTCTGCATCGTCACGGCGAACTCGGCGCTGACCTTCTTCGGGCCGAGCGTGGTGCGCGACGCCGGCTTCACCGATCCGCTCACCGTCGGCTGGATCATGTCGGCGGCCTACCTGTGCGGCGGTGCCGGGATGATCCTCAACGGGCGCGACTCGGACCGCACGGGCGAGGCGCGCCTACATTGCGGCGTGGCGGCGTTCGTTGGCGCCGCCGCGATCGCGCTGACCGGCCTCCTCGTATCCAGCGCCCCCATCATGGCGATGATCGCGCTCGCGGTGGGGATCGTCGGCACGATGAGCGCGATCCCCGTCTTCTGGCAGATCCCGGGGCGCTTCCTGACAGGATCGGCCGCGGCAGCTGGCATCGCGCTCATCAACTCGGTGGCCAACCTGGCGGGCTTCGGCGCCCCAGCGGTGATGGGCTACCTGCGCGAGCACACCGGCTCGGTCTCGATCGGCCTATGGATCGTCGCGGCCGTCGAGGCACTCTCACTCGCGCTGATCCTCGCCTTCGTGCCGCCCGCGAACCCGGAACTGAAGCGGCGCGCGACGGCCCGCGCCGCGCACGAGCCGGCGTAATCTCACCGACACCAGGAGCCAGCCTTGGATTATCCCTCAAACCGATCCGAACTGACGCGGCGGAGCCTCGTCGGCGTCGGCCTCGGCACCGCGGCGGTGGCTTCCGCAAGCGCGGTGATGGCGCAGGGCACGCCCACAAGCCCTACGGCCAAACCCGGCGCGCTAACCGCCGCCCCGACTTCGCAGACCGGTCTCTCGCCGCGTTTGACCCTGCACGCCATCGACAATTTCCATGGCACGCCCGCCGCCGGCATGGTCTGCGACCTCGCGCTGCTTGACGGTGAGGGCTACAAGCCACTTAAAACCATCACCACCACGGCGACCGGGCGCCCTGCCGACCCGGTGCTCGTCGACGACGCCTTCAAGGCTGGCCATTATGAGCTGGTGATGCATTTCGAGGAATATTTCTCGAAGCTCGGCGTGAAACTCCCCAGCCCGAACTTCCTGAGCCTCGTGCCGATCCGCTTCCAGATCCGCGACACCGGCCAACGTTACCACCTGCCGGTGCTGCTCACGCCTTGGGGTTATTCGTATTATCGCGGCAGCTGAGACCGGCACCGGTGGTCCCCGGAACGGATAGACTCCATTTCTCGCTCAGGACTCCCAAGTCATGGCCGGCATCTCGACCCACGTCCTCGACACCGACCGCGGCCGTCCCGCCGGCGGGGTGCGCATCGACTTCTCGATGATGGAGGACGGCAAATGGCGCCTTGTGAAGAGCGTCGTCACCAACGCCGATGGACGCACCGACAAGCCGATCCTGGCCGGCGACGAGGCCAAGGTCGGCCAGTACGAGCTGGTGTTCCACGTCACCGACTACCTGAAAACTCGGTCTGGCACGGCCGAGGCCGACATCTTCATCGACGACCCCGTGGTGCGCTTCGCGATCTTCGACGCCAAGCAGCATTACCACGTACCGATGCTATGCGCGCCGGGCAGCTTCACCACCTACCGCGGCAGCTGAGGCCCCGTGCCCGACATCGCCAAGGTCAACGGCCTGGAGCGGGACGCCTTCGTCGCCCTACTTGGTGGGGTCTTCGAGCACGCCGCCTGGGTGGCGGAGGCGGCTTGGCTGGGCCGCCCCTTCGTCAGCATCTCGGACCTTCACGCGGCGATGATGGGTGCGGTACGCGCCGCCCCGCCAGATCGGCGTCTGGCTTTTCTCAACGGTCATCCGGAACTCGCCGGCCCGGAGGCGCGGGCGAAGAGCATGACCGCCGAGTCCGTAAGCGAGCAGGGCGCCGCCGGTCTCGACCGGATGCCACAGCAGGACGCGGACACCTTCGACCAATTGAACCCGGCTTATCGGCAGAAATTCGGCTTCCCGTTCATCGTTGCCGTGCGTGGCCGGGACAGAAGCGAGATCCTCGCGCTGTTCAAAGCGCGCTTCCTGCGCTCGCGGGACGAGGAGGCGTCTGCCGTCCTCGATGAAATCGCCGCGATCACGCGGATGCGGCTCGATCGGCTGGTGAGCGAGGCAAGTATCTGATCCGCACGGCAATCTGCCATCGACCGCACATCACGCCCCAAGGTCGAGCATAGGTATTCTCAGACGGGACGGCACCGTGGGACACTTAAGCTGTCGCATTTGAATGAGATCGGGGTTCAGACATGTTCCTTGGAGAGGCTCTAATCAAATCTGAGCCAGCCATAAACAGACCTAACAAGGGCCTGAGAAGAGTCGATAGCTACCGCCTATATATGTCGGGAAAATCATCGGATACCCGACATAGCCCGGCAATGCGTTGGACGCATGCGTCGCTTTCCAAGAGGTAGGCTCCGGTTAGGCCTACGGCGGCTCCGATGCTCGGCGGGTTGGACCAGATCAGGCGCCGCTGAGCCGCATCTCCTTCGCATTCACCTCCGCGAGCGCGTCTCGGGGGAGCACACGCATGATCGCACGCTGCAAGACGTCGAAGTATCCGGGCGAAACAGCGCCTTCCCCCGCCTTCATCGCCGCCCAGCCGGCCCTCGCGGGAGTCTTGGGCGGATCCTTCTTGCCCGACCCGGCCTTGCTCTCGAGAGCGCCAGCACGTTCCCAGAAATCAGTCTCGGTGACGTTCGGCATCAGACAGGTCACGGTGACGCCCGTGTCCTTCAGCTCGTTGCGAAGGGCGAAGCTGAAGTTGTCAACGAAAGCCTTCGAGGCATTGTAGGCTGCCTGGTAGGCCCCAGGCAGGAGGCCGGCGAGCGAGCCCGTGAGCAGGATGCGGCCTTTACCGCGTGCCCGCATGGACCGCCCGATCTGCTGCACGAGGTCGAGCATTCCGACGACATTGATCCCGATGAGCTTG
Source organism: Methylobacterium sp. WL64 (assembly GCF_008039945.1). Lineage (NCBI taxonomy): Bacteria > Pseudomonadati > Pseudomonadota > Alphaproteobacteria > Hyphomicrobiales > Methylobacteriaceae > Methylobacterium > Methylobacterium sp. WL64. The sequence goes on along the minus strand of NZ_VRVA01000104.1, from coordinate 407 downwards.
CGCACATCCGCGAAGTCCTGATCAAGGAAGCCTTGGCTGAGACCTTGGCCGGCGTTGGCGCAGAGTACGTCGACCTCGCGCACAGCGACTTGTGCGACGAGCGCGGCGACACCCTCGGCGGTCGAAAGGTCGACCGTGATCGTCTCGACCGCCGCGCCGGATAGCTCGGCCAACGCACGCTCGAACGGCCTGTCACCTGCGAGCAGTAGGGCGTAGCCGTCCGCGGCGGCCAGCTTGGCCAGTTCTAGTCCGATACCCGACGTCGCACCGGTGATGAGGGCTAGAGCCGTGCCCTTTCAGGTTGGCTCATAGGCATCGTATCCAGCAGCGGTAAGGTAGTTTCGGCACTCATCCGGTCGGACGGCGGCGAACGCGTCCTCGATGGCGATGGTCAGGCCGGCGGCGGT
>NZ_VRVA01000103.1:0-18292 GCF_008039945.1 Methylobacterium sp. WL64 | reverse complement strand
GCGTGGCTGGCGCGATTCCGACGCTTGGCCATCCGCTACGAACGCCGCGCGGACATCCATCTCGCCTTCACGACCCTCGCCTGCGCCCTCGTCACACTCAACCAATGCAGACGGTTCTGTTAGACGCTCTAAGCTGGATTGTGAGCAGTGACCACGCAGCGCTGCGCCCCGCGCGACGCTACGGGCTTTGCGGTCCGACCCGGGTGGTTCCGGACGCCGCCGTTCACCGATATAATGCCCGAGCCGGAAGTTTTCCGGCCGGTCCCGTCGCCCGCGATCATCCCCCCCGATTCAACGTCGACGGGACCGCTTTTTCCGGTGGAGCTGCACGGATGTCGACAAGCACAGCACAACCGCCGGAGTTCTGGGACACGGTCGCCGAGCACGTCACCGCCATGGTCGAGCCCGCGCTGCGGCAAAAGCAGCGCACTCGTGAGCCGGTGATCGCCTACCTACGTGAATTGGAAGCTTTGGCCCGCCGCGAATGCGGCAGCCGGGAGGCGATCCAGGTCATTGCTTCGGGCCGTCGGGTTCTGGGTGATCGAGAGACCGTCGAGCCCATGGACGGCCCCTTCTCACGGACTTGAGTTGATGAGCGATTGGGGGCGCCGCGGTCCGCATTCTGTTCAGGGACGTAGTGTGAAGGCGGGCCGACCTATGGCGCCGGCAGTAGCGGATGAAGGGAAAGCCGGTCTCGTTACTCCCGTGACATGCCCTTGATCGACGCGAGGTTCCCCGGCGAGAGGTCTGCCTCAAGGCTACCCTGACACGGGATCTCGGCTCGTTTGGCCTCAGTAGAACGCGCCTTTCCGAGCGGCAGATTGCGGTCGACCGAGCCAGTGATCATTGGAACATCTCTGTTCGGCCAATCCTCCAGCTTGAGGGCTTTGGCCGGCCTTTGATCCCCGCAGCCTTAGCACACCGACACGACCCACGACTGCCAGACGACATCGGTCTTCTCGGCCGCTGACTTCACTTGCTCGCGATGCGCGGACGCCAAGGCGAACGTGTCCAGTTCCAATTGCTGTCGGGGCGCGAGCGCGGTCCGAAGCTCCTCGAGCTGGATGTCGCGCTTCTCCGGCGCGCCGACCGTTGAGGCTGTCACGGGAAGCGAGCCTGTGGCGCTAACGTCAACTCCACACCCAACGCAAATTTTTGGCGCTGATCGCTTCGTCGACGGCGTGACGCGGTGTCAGGCGCTCGATGAGCTTCATCGACGTCGGGCTCGCGTTGCGGCTCGGCGGTTTGGTCTGTCCAACAACTTTCGTATTCGACGCCCCCTCGGCCGAGAGCGGACCGCCTCCCGTGCCGGTCGTATCCGGTTGTGCGGACACTCGTCTTACAGATAATGTGCAGAGTACCAGTGCTATAGCTGGCGCGCGAAGTGCTGCCATGGGTGGTGAAGGTGTTTTAGGTTCGTCAGGGCGCAACCGACACGATTCGCTGGACAGGTTCGGAGACCGATCCAATTGCCGCTTTGGATGCGATGGCACACGAGGTCGGCTACTATGATCATGCCGAACTTCCAGACCTCCCGCGGGCTAGTGGACTGTATGCGGAAGAAATTCGTGTCTGACGATCAGCGGAACAACTCAGACGCCACGCCGATAACGAAACATCAGACGCGTGAGGTGAAGGCTGACGGTGTATGGCGTACTGTCAGCCTAGCTCAGGCACATACGCTCTATACGATGATACCGAAACGCTACCTGACTTGCCATGGTCGGATAATTATCACCGGGAACTTTACTCATACGGGTGGCTACAAGTTGCAGCACCGCCACAGCCGTTCCGGTTGCCCACTGACACCCGCGGCGTTCACCGGCATACTTTCACCCACCCGCAAGCGATGAACTGACCGCCAGCTCAACTTCGTCTCAATTTGCTTAGATGGTGGGTAAGCGTCCGATCATAGAACGTACTGTCCAGATGCAAATGTGCCGTTAAAAACCTCATCAAAAGCCAAGAGGTCGAAGCTCTGACGGAAGACTGAAGGCTTGAGAACGCGCTATATTAGATCTCATTTGTCGAACATTCATCAGAGCGGCCTTGTTAGATAGCTTCGTTTTCGATCTTGAGAATGGCATGACATTTCGAACATTATGTCTTGATTTGGGATCTGATACTAACCCACGATTAACTTCGGCCGATATTTTAGACGAGCTGTCTCCATTCGGCGTAGCGTTTTGAATTGGAGGCAATATCTCGTTGGCAAACGAAGGTAAACTTGCCAGCTTCATGTTCAACTCTCTTATCTTTTCTGCGTCTATTCTAATGCTATCTAACGTCGCGGCATTGCTGCTAAGATCGGCGATCTCTTCGTTCTTTTGGGTAAGTCTTCGATCCAGAAAATCAAATTTTTGCTGCAAACTTGCCAACTGTCGAACGACCTCAGCATCTCCATGGTCGACCGCCGACTGCGCAGCTGTATTGCCTGATTGGCCCTGGAAATTTTTAATTTGTTCCCTAGACGATTCGATGGCGGCTAGCTTTTGTGCTAAATCGCCGGCCTTTTTACTTTCCATATCTTTATTATTTCGCGCCTCCGAGAGCGAGTGCTCAAGCGTCGTCACATGATCTTTGTACTCGCTCGAGATCCGATTTTTCTCTGCGGTCAAATTATCTTTCTCGATCACAAGTTCTCTAATTCGAGATTGAGCATTGATTTGTTGTTCTTTGTTCAGGCGGGTTTCAGTGGCGAGCTGTTGATTGAGGCTATCGATGTACTCGCTAGCAAGCCAAATCGTTCCTACGATCAGAGCAATGCCGAATAGACTGATAATTGTTTTCATTAAGTTCAGCGCCTGCGTTAATTACTGATGCAATCGTCGGTGATCACGTATTGGCTCGATTGTTTTTTGCGACATAAGCATCGACGATGTTGCCTGCTGGCGACGAAACGCATGTCAATATACTCTGACGCACTTCGTACTTGCCTCTGTATGCATAAGTAATTCTTACGCGAACAGGACCAGAAAAAACACCATTCCTGAAGCTTTCAGGTCCTGCAGACACGACCTCGACTTCTTTTGCCCCAAATTTTCGGGCTTCTTGAGCCACTTTATTTCGACATGAAGCAACGGTGCGATTTTTGCCTTCCGCACTCACTAGAGGTCGGCCGATTGACTGTAGTACCATCGGAGTACCCCGGACACGGCCCGTTCCAGGCACCACAGCTTCCGCGATCCGCTCCCTGTGCTTGGCGCTGCCGTAAGCGATAGGGGTAATCTGCCAAGGCATCTGCCATGTCGCGGCGGAAGAGTTTGGAGACACGTTAGTCCGTGGAGCTCTGGCTAATGCCCCTGCGGATGAATGGGCTGCCACCGGGTGCAACGAAGCAAGAGAAGTTGGTTGGCCAGATTGGTGGCTGAGACAGCCAGAAACAAGGCCGCCCAACACAAAAACCGCTAAGCTTCTAATCAAAACCGACATTTTGCCCCTCTATCGATAATCCAGATACGATATCTGCACATATCACATAATGGCCCCATAACAAAAATTAGTTCGAAAGAATATACGACAGAGCATCATCGGCCAGCTTTCTGCCGCGGGCGATAAGCTTGACCTTTAGCTTTCAGTTGATGTGCTACAATGTGTGTCGACGATATAATTGTTGCGTGATTTTGACTTGATGGATGAGTTTCTTAATTGATTTGGCGCAGATGGTAACACAGAAAAATATAGTTATGGTCAAGCCATATACCGATGCAATGTTCACGAGGAATGGTCAGTCGAACGAAATAAACCAACCACACACTGGTCATTTTATCATAGTCTGCAACGTTTCGGACGTTCGTAACCATCAACTCAGCACCGTTGTTTCTTAAGGATTATTTTGCAACACGTCTGGCAGCTTTAGCTAAAGGCTACCGAGATAATAAAGGTAGATCCAACGGCGAACTTGCGCTTCGTAGTGGGCGTCAAATCTCTAAAGTAATCGGAGTACGATGCCTTCGTTTGGTCGTAGGGCCAGCGTCATGGCGCAGACCTCGGCTGCCCGGTCGAGGTATGTCGAGATCAGGATGCTGCCGGTGCCGGGTAGCAACATGGTCGCTGCCTTGCCGTCAATGTTCAGCGCCACAGCAAATTTCACCCCGCCCAGCGCTCGTATGTAGGCCAGGACCATATTCGAACCGGCCAACGGTTCGTACGCCCCGTGTGCCAATGCCGGCTCCTCGCGGCGCAGCGCGATGAGCTGCCGATACAGATCCAGCATCGAGGCCGGATCGCGAACCTGGGCTGCCACATTCCGGGCCGCGTTATTTGATCCGAGCGGCAGCCACGGCTCACCCGTGGTGAAGCCCGCGTGGCGACCGGCGTCCCACGGCATCGGCGACCGCTGCGGGTCGCGGTCCCGGCTCACGTCCGGGTGCCGCACCGCCTCGGCGCGTGCCTGCGCGTCCTCTAGGCCGAGCTCATCCCCGTTGTAGATGAACGGCGTCCCGCCGACGGTGAGGACTAGCATCGCCGCGACGCGCGCCTGCGCCGGCCCGATTCGGCTCGCGACGCGTTGCTCATCGTGGTTGCCCAGGACCCAGTTCGGCCAGGCGCCGGGTGGCAGAAGGTTGTGGTACTGGTCGACGGCCGCCGCGAGCGCCCGCGCGTCCCAGGCCGTGCTCAGCAGAACGAAGTTGAACGGCAGGTGGAAAGCCGGGGCGTCGAGGCCGTAGTACCGCATCACCCGCTCGGTCGGCAGGTGGGCCTCGCCGATCAGCACCCGGCCTTCGTACCCGTCGGTGAGGCGGCGCCACTCCGCCACGCAGACGTGGGTCTCGGGACGGTCCGATGTGAAGGCGTGGCGCATGCCGGCCTGCACCGGTAGCCCCTCACCGGCGAGGTCGCCCGGGACGTCGTCGCGCAGGAGATCATCCTCGACAAGGTGGGCCACGGCGTCGACTCGGAAACCGTCGACGCCGCGGTCCAGCCAGAAGCGCAGCACCGCATGCATAGCCTCGCGAACCTCGGGATTGCGCCAGTTGAGGTCCGGCTGCTGCGGGAGAAAGGCGTGGTAGTAGAATTGCCCGGTGGCCGCGTCTCGCGTCCAGGCCGGCTGACCCAGCATGGAGCGCCAGTCGTTCGGCGGGCCTTCATCTCGGCCATCGCGCCACACGTACCAGTCGCGCTTCGGATTGTCGGTCGAGGCACGGCTGTCCTGAAACCAGGAGTGCCGGTCGGACGTGTGATTGGGCACGTAGTCGAGAATGACTTTCAGCCTGCGCCCGTGAGCCTCGGCGATGAGCCGGTCGAAGGTCTGGAGCGTGCCGAAGCGCGGGTCGACGTCCAGGAAGGCGCTGACGTCGTAGCCGCCGTCCAGCATCGGTGAGGGGTGGAACGGCGACAGCCATACCGCGTCGACGCCGAGCCAGACGAGGTGGTCCAGATGGGCGATGACGCCGTCGAGGTCGCCGACGCCATCGCCATCGCTGTCCTGGAACGAGCGGATGTAGACTTGGTACACGACCGCGTCCTGCCACCATGGGCGCAGCGGTTCGGCGGCACGCCGGTCTACATCGTGGCTCTCGGCGATGCTGTAGCTCATGCGCCCTGCCCAATGTTGACGCTTAAACCGCCGTCGATGACGAAACTCTGGCCGGTGACGTAGTCGGCCTCGGAACTCAAGAGATAGACGATGAGCCGCCCGATCACGCGCAGCCATGCCGGGCGCCCAAGGAGGATCATGGCCAGTTCCTTTTCCTACTCAGGCGGTTCGCCGTAGATCTGCGACGCCGTCATCGGCGTGTCGGTCAGCCCGGGCGCCACGCAGTTCACGGTGATGCGATCCGGCGCGACCTCCAGCGCCAAGGTGCCGGTGAGCATCCGCAGACCGCCCTTTGCCGCGCCGTAGGCGATGGCGCCCGGACAGGGCACGCTCTCGTGCACGGACGTGACGTTGACGATGCGCCCGCCGCACCGGCGGCGCAAGCGCACGAACGCGCGGGCCATGTAGAACGGTGCGGTGAGGCCGGTGCGGATCACCGCATCCCAGGCCTCGTCGCTCATTTCAGCGAGCGGCGTGCCACCCTGGCCGAGACCGGCTTTGTTGACGAGCACATCAGGCGGCCCGAGTTCGGCCTCGACCTGGGCAAATGCGATGGCGACCGCCACCGGATCCGTTGCATCTGAGCACAAGGCGACCGCGCGGCGACCAACGGCCTCGACGGCACCGACCGTCGCGGCGGCACCGTCGGCATCGTGCAGGTAGGTGAGCGCGACATCAGCCCCTTCCTATGCGAGCGCGGCCGCAGTCGCCGCCCTGACGCCGCTGTCACCCCCGGTGATCAGCGCAATTCGACCGGCACAGTGCATCGTTTTCGTCCCCGTTCTGCTTTCGCGCCCGATCTGGATTGGAGCCAGCTGACAAGAGGGGCCGACTAATGGGAGAAAAAATCTTATGAGGCTGTCGGCTCCCTGCTCGATGAGCTGGCTCCATGAGCCAGCGTCGCCATGCGAGCTACCGTGATCGAACTCGGTACGTGGAGAACACATGAGAGTGCCGACGGAAGCACAGATACGTGCGATGACACCTGAAGGGCGCATGACGGTGCGGAGCCGCGCAGCAAAGCTCGACAGCGAAATCGGTCGCGCGACCGTCGCCCTCATCGACTCGCTTGATCTGCCGCTGAGCAGCGGCGGGATGTCCCTCGACGATCCGATCTATCGCGAGATGCAGGAGATCGTCTGGTCTGCCCGAGCTCGGCAAGCGGCGCTGGACGCGGTCAGGAGCGGACACCCGGCCCTGGCGGGTGTCGATCCGATTCTGCAGGAAATCATGGGCGGCAGATATGGACGCACGGGGCAGGGGACGATGAACGCGGGATCTCTCGTCGCCGAAGTCATGCGGCACGCCGGATACGAGAAAAACGGGGAGGGGCTTTTGCCAGAGACCTGCATCGCCCGCATGGCGGCGATGTGGAAGCCAGCAAAGGCGCTACGTTGAACTTACTTGGTGGGGTGAGCCGCAGGGATAGCTCCATAGCCCATTGGTAAAGACAGAACACGAAACAGCGAGGCGGGCGATAGATGCCTGACTAGGGGGGGGGATATGGACTGGTTCGAGCGGCTGACTGGGTTCGGCGAGACGGGCTACGGGGAGACGCGGGCCCGATTGCGCGTGATCGACGGCTGCCTCGTTCACGAGGGCACAGGCGAAACCTTCGCCGTTGGGACGCTGACGCTGCCGTCCGTCGCCGAGTTGCGCGCCGCCGCGGCGAGGGTGCAGCGTCAGGGTACGTCAAGGCTCTCCATCGTCGATGGTGACGTGCGCGCGCTGCACCGGACGCCGGACAACCGCGGTGCACTGTTCCAGGTCGCCTCGCAGTTCAACATGCTGGAGATGGTCGGACCCGACGTCACCCCAGAGCAGGGCGTCACCGGCTACGCGCATGACCGGACTCAGGGGCCAGCCTGCGCCATGGCCGCGGGCGCGGCCACGATCTACCGCAACTACCTCGTGCCGGTGGCCGGCGAGATCGGCCAGACGACGGAGCGCCAACTCGACGGACTTGCCGACCTTGGGAATGCGCTCGCGCAGCGGCTCGGCACCGAACGGGCGGCCCTCTGGGCGATGCGAAACGGCTACGCGCTGCCGGCACGGGCGAGCCTGGATGCCATTGCCGAGTTCCTAAGCGCGGCCGACGAGGACACTCTCGACGATCTGCGCGGCAGGCTGCGGCTCGGTCTGCACCGGGACGTTGAGGTCACCGACGGACCAGCGCCGCGTCCGCTCGTCAGCCAGATCTTCTGCTCGGCGTTGCCGGTGGCCTACACGCGCCTGCCAGCGGCGACCTGGGCACCGTTCGCCCGCCTCGTGCTGGAGGCGGCCTACGAGGGCACCCTGCTGGCCGGCGTGCTGAACGCGGCGCGGGTAGCCTCGGATCGCGTGCTGCTGACGCGGCTCGGCGGGGGCGCCTTCGGCAACGCGGACGCATGGATCGACGCGGCCATGCTACAAGCACTGCGGCTGGTCGGTGACCGCGATCTCGACGTTTCCATCGTGAGCTATGGGCGACCGCCGTCGGACTTAAGCGAACTCGTACGACAATACTACGATCCGGACGGCCGATCCGGGGCATCGGCCTGACCGAGACGAGCCTTTTGCCACCCACAGAATGTTCGCCGCACAGATCCGGGCACCGCTATATCTCATCCGCACACCGAGCACCCTCGTTGCCGAGACACATCGCGTTCCTCGGGCGGGCCCCGTCGTCGGAACTTCGGACTCGAGGCGCTGCAGCGGCCAGATCATCACTGCCTTCCGCCGCTCAATTCGGGCCGCCCTCACCCGCCGCCGACAGCGAACCCGGCAATCAAGCGCATCGCTGAACGCGATAACGAGGGCGGCGCTAGTCGTGAGCCGCCATCCGACGTTTTGCGCGTACCTTAAGGTCATCATCGGTGAGGGAAAGCAAGTGGTACCGGGGGGAGAGGTAATTGACACAGTTGGCCATAGCGAAAGCGAACCCCTTGGTATCAACTTAGATAGTAAGCTCGTTGTGCGGCTCAAATTCGCAAATTTTAATAGATAAATTTTCATCGTGCAGTAAGACCTCAAAACGGATTGAGCCTGTATAATCGGGGTCAAAGAATTCAACTTCAGATCCTTCACCAGCCATGCCGGTCCACACCGAAAGCAGAAAGGCGGCCGTTTCGACGACCTGGGACAGCGTCATCATCCTGGCCGGTGAGCCGTTCTCCGGAGCAATCAGGATCCCTCCATCGTAGGCGTATAGACTCGCGCCGCAGGGATGCCCGGAGATCTCCGAAAGGATGACGGTGAGACGCGGATCGGAATTCATAGGAACGGCGGCCAAAACCAATACCTCCCGAGACTGGGCCGGCCATGCACTACGGTCGACGCTGGATTCACGCAGCATCCCGAACGCGGAACGTGCCAGCGTCGGAGGGGGGCTATGCCGGCAGCTGCAAGACATTGGACTGTTCCGCGCATTGAGGGGAGAGGAAAAGATCACGCGAGTACACTACCTTGCCGAGGGCGCTTTGGGCGGCGTGGGGCGAGGCGGTGCGGGCGTACCTGCCAGGGGCGCGGCTGCTGGACTACGACAGGCACCGCGCGTTCCGGGAGGAGATTGACACCGAGTGCGCCGATCCGTCGGTAGCCGAGGTCTGGGCGACAAAGGGCGGTGTGCGGGGTGTTCGCCGTGCCTAGCCGCGACAGCCTATTCACACAGCTGGCGCTCGTCGAGGGTGAGCAGGAGGCGACGCTGGCCTTCTATCTGCCGGACGACGAGGACAGCACCGTTGGGAGCGACGGCCTCAACGTGAGTCCGGCGTGGGGCGACGACGGGAAGGATCGCCGCGTGACGCTGTCGGGCGTGCTGTCGCAGATCCGCGGCATGGACAGCCTCGACCCGGCGCCGATAGCTGCGCTGGCCGAGGGAGCGATGCAGGCACTCGCCGCCGCGTTGTAGAGGCTGGCCCGAGCAGCACGCACTTTGACGCCGACACGCAACTACCTGGGTCGAGAATACTGACCATCATGCGGCTTGCTAAGCAATTTGCAGGACGAGGCGATGAGGTTCGACAGTCGAATGCCTACGACCAGGGATCCCGCGTCCAGCCAAGCCCCGTGCGACGGCTGATATCTCGCCGATGTTGGTAACCCGGAGGTTGGCGGATGCCGCGGCGGGAGTGGTTTCGCTATAAAAAAAGCCGGGAGGAGATGTTCCCCGCCCGGCCTCTGGCTTTTAGCTGATGATCGCTCGCGAACGCACGAGGTGCACGCCATCGTCATTCGCGACCAAGCGTGTAAAGACCGTGGTCAGGCGGCGCTGCAGCGGACCCGGCCGCCCCTGAAACAAGACGGTCCCGGTGCTCGGCCACCAGTGCATGATCTCGCCCTCGGTCGAACGGAACCGATGCAAGCGTTCGCGTTCGTTCCAGGACCAATCCCCGAACACACCGCAGTCGAGGGTAGCGTTTTGCAGGCCCGATAGCGAGCCCTTATACTTCAGTTTCATCTTGTGATCTCCGGCGCCGGCGGAAGTGCCAGCGCAGAGTATTTACCGGTTCGCAATTTGGCCTTGAGTCAGACCTGGATATGCCATTACCAGCTTGAAGCGACTTTAATTGTCTGACGCAGGATGGGCCGACCGGCGCCGCCAGCGAGCGCGAGTTCCGGCAACGCGACGCCTCGCATCTCGGCGTAGAGCCGCACCGAGTTGACGCCATTGATGTCGCGTTTGTACTGCTTGAACGACTCGCTCTGACGCTTCCACAGCTGATACTGCTTGCGGGGCGTCTTGTTCATGTACCAGATCATCTGCCGCAGGTCCTCGGGGACGATCTCGCTGCATTTCACAGCACTGGCATAGGGCAGGTAGGCGCTCATCGTCGGGCGGACCCCCTCGGCCCAGGCATCGAGCTCGGCCTCGGAGGTGTTCCAGACGAGGGCGTGGGCATGCCACAGGAGGAAGCGGGACACGCCCTGAACCCGCTGTGCCGACACGTAGAGGGCGGGATCGAGCATTCCCAGGTAGTCCAGACCCCGCAGAGCCCGCCGGTAGTACCGGCGGATGTCCACGATCCTCGGGTTCGGCCGGTAGCCCCGCGTGCACCCCGCAGGGTAGACGATCTGTGTCTTGTCGATGAGGGTGACGAAGAAGACGGGCACCTGCGGGGCCCAGTCCGGCGCACGGGCGCCGACCTCACGACACAGCCCGGCTCCGAGGGCGCGCATCCAGCGTTCGCGGGCGTAGGGGTTCTGAGTGCCGAGCTCGCCGGCCCATCGGCGCCCGAGGCGGCGCACCTCCCGTTCGGGCCGGGCATAAGTCTGCTGATGGTAGCCACGTAGTCCCTCAATGAGGCGAGTGGCTTGGGCGTGCTCACGCACGGAAAAGCGAGCAAATGCCGAGCGCGGTATCATGGCTATCACCAAGTCAATGTGGATATGGCTACACTTTACTGAGTGGCTATGTCGTACATCACGCTCGCATTACTCGTATATACACGCTCGCATTACTCGTATATACAAGCGATTTGGGCACGCGATGCGTGTCGTACGATGAGCGAAAGCTCATCCTTCTAGTCTGATCTACATCTCTCGAACAAAAAAGAGGCCGGGCGGCATGGTACCGCCCGACCCCGTGACCGCTCAGACCCTGTCAGGCGGCGTCTTCTTCCTCGTCGTCGGCGGCGTTGTCGTTGTCTTCGTCGGGCGCGTCGGAGTCTTCGAGCTCGAGTTCGGAGACGAATTCCCACTTCTTGAGACCCTTCGGTCCCTTGCCGCCGTACACGATCTTCAGGCCGCGGTGTTCATCGTCGGAGAACGGACCATTCCGGTACGGATCCAGCTTCTTCCCGGGCATCCAAACCAGGAGGCAGTTGGCCAGGATATACTTGACGGTTAGGCTCTTGGCGCGTGCCTTAGGCCGAGTACCGCGCGGGGAGGGGGCCTCTTCCAGCTCATCGTCGTCCTGGTCGTCGTCGTCCGACTCGTCCTGATCGTTGTCCTGGTCGTCGAGTTCTTCCCCATTCTCCGCCTCGTTCTCCTCGGTGTCTTCCTCGTCGAGACGCCCCGAGGTGTTGGCCTCGTCCTCAGCGAGTAGCTCCCGCAGCTTACGTTTGGCCGCCTTCATCCGCTTGTAGACGCCATCGATGCCGTCCATCTCCGCGATCTTGTCGGCGATGTCCGGCACAGAGATTTTCTTCCTGACGAAGTAGCTCGTGGCGTAGCCGTACACGCGGATCCGGTTCTCGGTCGCCTCCGTGCCGACGAACGAGCAGGCCGCAACGACGAAGGGCACGTACTTCTTGAAGTTGTCCTCGGTGGCCTTCTGAACCTTCTTGTTGTCCCGGAGGCACGACGCCTCACGCAGCTCCTCGAACATCGAGAAGTTCTCGCGGACCTCGCGGGCGATGCCGGCGCACAGGGCGACGGCCTGATGTCTTTGGCGGTGCGCCCCGCGCTCGGCCTTGCCGATTGCACCGGAGATATTCTTCGTGAAGGCGACGGGATTGCTCCGCATCCGTTCGAAGGCTTCGTTCATGTCGCTGAATAGTCGGGTCAAAGTGATGCTCCGTAGTTTTATTTATTGCGTTACACAAAAAACTGTAAGACTGGCGGTGCGGGAAGGCGAAATCTACACTCCCGCGCTGCCATGCTGATTAGGCTACGCCCTTCTCGAGGAGGGTGCGGATGTCCTCGACGCGGTAGGCGCGGGCGCGGGTGCCGATGGCCACCGGGCGCGGGTAGAGGCCCTTGGCCTGGCCGGCGTAGAAAGAGGAGCGGCTGATCGGGATGAGCTCGAGCACGCGCGAGAGGCGCACGAGTCCGGTCGCCGGCAGCGTCGCGGGCGCGGTCGGCGGCGTACCGCCCGGGGGAATGTTGTCGTTGGCGTTCATGACTGTCTCCTGACGACCACATCGCGTGGTCATCCAGAGAGTCCGACGTTTTTCAGCGAGCCGGCAGACGGTCCGGAGTTATGTGGACCGGGTCTACTCCGCTGTGGACCCGGTCCGCTGACTGGCGGACCCCTTGACAGCTGGAGAGGGCCATCCGACAGCCTTGCTCGTCAACTGCGGGCGCGTCATGCCATTTGCAGCCCAGAATTCATCCTCGCGCTTGTTGAACTCTAATAGCTTGCCCTTAGTATGGATGTATTCAACAAGACCTCTGTAATCTGACACATAAGCCGGAGGATCAAATGACTCCGGAATAACTCCAGCAAGGGAGTTCGCAACAAGTTCGTCATCCGCGCTTCGACGCTGTGGTGCGATCACAGTTTGCACCCAATACAATGCTCTCCCAAACCAGCGAGCCGCGATTGCGTCGTCGTTTACAATCTTCCAGTCGCCGTCCATCATAGCATCGAGTAGGCTGCGACCATCAGGTAAATCGATGGACTGTGCCGCGTACAGAAATGGCAGACTTTTAGCAACGTATCTGTAGTGATAGGTATCGACCTTTTCTGCTAGTGGCGCGTTCTGATTTCGCGAGGCAGCCAAAACAATCCCCACCAGCGTCGCGGACTTGCTCAGACTTGTCCTCTCAAGCGTCCTGCCGGCATTTATGGCCTGAAAATGGCAGTGTTCCACGGCGGCCAGGGTGATACTGAGATAGATGCTTTGGCGGTACCGGCTGAATTTCTTTCGCAACCACGCACGGGTCGGCGAACGCATGATCGTCCGTAGGCCGCCTATTGGATAGTACAGCTCCGTGAAGAAAGTGGGGGATACTGACGTTATGCGGGCGTAACGGTTTGCGATGAACCTGCCGTGGAGCGCATTTTTTACTGATCTCCTTTCGGCGTTCGAAAGTAGTTCCGCCACCGCCAGCGCAATAGCGTGCTTGCGTGTCGTACCTTTATAACCCTCTGATTGCTCTTCTTCGCCTCCTGCTGTTTGCCGTCTTCCTGGATCAAGTGCCCAGCTGCACAGAGCAGCTGTCAAAACATACTTATGACCTTTGAATGATGAATTTTGATGGCAGAGGATACCGCAAACTTGGGGCAGATGGAAGTCGCTCCAAGCGTGTTGGTAGAACCTGTCCTTTGAGGCGACCACATCGTATCGAAGCGTTCGCTTGGCGAACGTCGAAACAGTCAGCCCACCGGCGGTCTCCTCCGCCACAAGTTCCCAGACCGGGCCATAGCGTTTCGGTAAGCTGCGGGTCATCGTCGGCAAGATACTACACTTCGGACGGACACACGAACCGGGCCCACTGATCCATCAACTCGCGGCGGCGTTCCAGTAGATCGCTCCGCGCGTAGGCCGCCTCCACCCGGTTCTCGACCGTGTGAGCCAGCGCCATTTCGGCGACCTCCCGTGGCAGGCTCGTTCGTTCCGCTGCCCAATCGCGGAATGAGGAGCGAAAGCCGTGGGCGGTGATGGATAGCCCCAAGCGCCGCAGCAGCATCAGGAACACCATGTTCGACAGTGGCTTCTCACCTGAGCGACCAGGGAACACCAAGGTGCTGCCGGCGGCAGACTCGCGCGCACGGTCGAGGATCAGGAGGCTTCGTTCGCCTAGCGGCACGCGGTGCTCACGTTTGGCCTTCATACGCCCAGCTGGCACCGTCTACAGGCGCTCCGTCACGTTGATCTCATCCCAGCGGGCGCCCAGCACTTCGCCCGTGCGCGCCGCGGTCAGGACGAGGAATTCGAAGGCCAGCCACGCACCCTCTCCCGCTTCCGATCCACGTAGCTGACCGATGAAGCCCGGCACGTCCACTTAGGGTAGCGCCGCGTGATCCTCATCGCGTTCGCCCTGCTTCGGTATACCTGTCGCCGCACCCTCGACCGGGTTCACTTGGCGGCGTCAGGGCGGGAAGGCCGTTTAGGCGGGGCCAGTACCCCATGCCCAGCTCACGGCGGTCCGAATTCCCCAAAAGTGTCCGACCGTTTTTCGCGCATATCAGTGTCTAACGTCTTACCTCCCTGCCGAACAGCACCTTTCAACTGCTGACATGGTCGTCTGAACTTTGATGGCTTGCCCTACGGGTCGAGCCCCTCAGTCTTGCATTTGGCGGCCCGGCGGCGCTCGACGCGGGTCACCGAGAAGATCGAAACTTCGTAGAGCAGCAGCATGGGGATCGCGAGCGAGAGCTGCGAGATCACGTCCGGCGGCGTCAATACGGCGGCGGCCACGAAGACCAGGACGATGGCGTAGCGGCGCTTCTCGCGGAGGAAGGCCGTGTCGATCACGCCGATCTGGCCCAGCAGGGTCAGGATCACCGGCAGCTGGAAAGCTATGCCGAAGGCGAAGATCAGCGTCATGATGAGCGAGAGGTACTCGTCCACCTTCGGCAGGAGTGCGATTGTCGCCTCGCCGGGTTGGCCGATTTGTTGGAGCGAAACCGAAAATTTGATCAGCAGCGGCATCGCCAGGAAGAACACCACCAGCGCGCCGAGGGTGAAGAATATCGGTGTGGCGATGAAATACGGCAGGAAGGCCTGGCGCTCGTTGCGATAGAGACCCGGAGCCACGAAGGCGTAGATCTGCGTGGCTATGACCGGGAAGGCCAGGAACCCGGCGCCGAACACGCTGAGCTTGATGTTGGTGAACACTTGCTCGAGGAAGTGCGTCGCGATCAGGTTGGCGTTCTCGACCCCCACAACCGAGACGTAGGGGTGCAGGAGAACGTTGTAGATGTGCCGCGAGAAGAAAAAGCACCCAAAGAACATCACCACGAACGCCGCCAGCGATTTGATGAGCCGTGACCGCAGTTCGATGAGATGCTCAAGGAGCGGAGTCCGCGAGGCTTCGATCTCGGCTTCATCGGTCTCATTGATCATCGGCCGGACTGAAGCTCGGGTTTAGCTGACGTTTCGGTATGAGGTCCTTCGACAGAAACCGGGACAGCAAGCGGATCGATGCTCGAGGTGTCGGTCTGAGACAAGTCCGATGCGGGGTCCGATGGAGAGGCCGGCGGCGACCCTATTGGGGCAGGCTGGGGCGGCGCGGGGATGGTGGTCTCCCGCTCGGCCAGCTGGTCGGCGACGTTAGCAAGGCCCTGAGTCGGCGAGGGGGTGGTCCTCGTCACGACCCGGCCATCGACGGCGCCCTTCAGATCGTCGCGGATGATCTGCACGGGGTTGAAGGTCGACCCCATCGTACGCGTCGAACGCTTGACTCCGTCCACCTCGCGACGGATCTCGTCGAACTCCGCCTCGCGGATCGCTTCGTTGAACTGCGACTGAAACTCGCCGGCCATGCGGCGCATCTTGCGGGTGATCTGGCCGACCGTACGCAGGGCCTTCGGCAGATCCTTCGGACCGATGACGATGAGCGCGACGCCGCCAATCAGCATCACCTCGCTCCAACTCATGTCCAACATGGTATGACGGTCCTTTGAGCGGCTGCAGCACCTCAATTTTGCTTAGCCGGTCAAACGACCTTGCGGTTGGCTGTTACCGTGTTGGCCGCGGTTGGCTCACCCTGGTGAGGAAGCGCGCGCGTTGGCTCTCCGGAGCTCGGCGGCGGTACGGCGGTGCTGGTCGATACCTCGTCCTCGGCCATTCCCTTCTTAAAGGCTTTCATGCCCTTTGCGACGTCGCCCATCAGGTCCGAGATCTTGCCGCGACCAAACAGCAGCATCACGATGCCGGCGACGATGATCCAGTGCCAGATACTCATGCTGCCCATGGTAACCTCCCGCGCCGCAGCCCGAACGCTGAGTGGCGCCGTCTCGTGTGTCGACAAAAAGACCTTAGAGGCTGAGCGCTGATTGACCTAATCGCTACTTTGGACCGCGGCGATTCAAGCCTGCCAGATCGCCAAGGCCATCGCTCAAGCCAGCTACAGCCTCAAAACCGATGTGTATGGTTGTCGGTCTGCAGGATCACGTCAGCCACAGGGTTTCGTCGCTACGTAGGATGCTGTCGACCTGCCGGTTCTTACGGCCTGTTTAAAAGCTGATCTCAAGCGAGATTGTTGAGAGCGTTGGCGGCGATGAGACTGGCGAGCGCCAGGACGTCGCCTTCGGCATCAATCAGCGTCACGCCCTCTCGGTGGGCCTGTCGGACCATTGCGGCCGACCAGTTTTTTGGCACCGTCGTAGCACACGGTCCGCGCATCCCGTTGCACGTGATGCTCTGCGTATCAATGATCGCCAGCCGCGGCGTAGAATGCCGTCCGCCATGGCAGCGCTGGCGGCGGGCCAGAGCCCGCATCAGGGCTTCGAACAGTTCCTTCTCGCTCCAGCGCCGGAACCAGCCATAGACCGTGCGCCAGGACGGAACGCCTGCTGGCAGCATCCGCCACGCGCCACCCATCCGTAGGTGCCAGGCAATCCTCGCCAGCACTTGACGCGCCGGCTTCGCAGCCGGACTGCCCGGTGGATCGAACCGCTCCAAGACGCGGGCCACCTCGTCCAAGCCCGTTTGCGCGACGACATGCTTCAGCCGCGTGAAGCGTCTGATGCCGGTCCGTCCTCATCTGCTCTCGATCCCGCCCTGCCAGGCGATATCGATGCTTGCACACGGGACAGGTGGGGATGGCCGGCAAAGGGTTTAAAATAGGCTTCAGGCACGACGCTCGTATGGTTCGGCTAAACCACTGTCAGGAGATGAGTCATCTGTATCTTGAGCGCGGGCGAAGTCCTCTGCGAGCGCGCGGATTTGATCTGTGGCTTGCCGCGTAAGTTCGCTATCGGAGCGACCATCCATTGAGACGGTGACAGACCCTGTGAGGCGGCCGGTGCTCGTCAAAAGCGTGAAGTTGAACCTGCCGGCACGACCGCGCCGAACGAGATAATGCGGCTTTGTCATAGTTGCCTGCGCAATACGCTGTCCCGGGGTGATACGGCGGGGGCTTCGCTGCGGTTTCAGCTTAGCCATAAATTGTGCGGCAACATATGCTCCGTTCATGAGGTGCGTGGCACTATGACCTATCGACAATATAGTCGCCAAAAAATTGAGACGCAGAACCGGTTAGTCCGGTCCACTGTTAGGTGAGCCTTTCCCGGTCAGACGCAGGCCGTGCCCGGGCGAGGAGCCGGCCGCATTATTTTCGACCCTGCTGTCTTTCGGCTGAAACTTCCGTCGGCCCTGTGCCGTAGGGGTGCTCAAACGGGGTATGGAATCGGCGTGGAGCCCGAATTCTAACAGTCGTGTTCGCCGGCCGTTTATGTATAGGTGTATCTGCCCATTCGCTGATTTTTGCCGCAACGGCTCTCCGTTGCAGTACTTTAAATTGATACAGCCGCCCGGGATATATTTCGGCGCGGCTAGATGCGTTGATTAAAATCGTTTCTACGAGCCCGTGGACGATGAGTTCGGCGCATAAAATTGGCGTTGCTAACTATTTGATCGTCTTCTGATTTTTTAAAACAGAGCAGCAGCTTCAGTAAAAACTACGGAGCCACTTGTTTGCGGCTTCTCGATCCGTTTTATAGCTAAGCTTCCGCATAGCTGCCAATAATAACCTATTTTATGACCTGGAAATATTGCATTTTCAGCTTGCCATGGCAGTCATAGCTCGCTAGTGACCGCCTAATAACCTCTCATTAGCCCTCTGTCCCTGGCCTCCGATGAGGAACTGAGACCATGCAGGGTCATGTTGACGCCCGGACCAAAACCGCCGCCTCCGCGCGGCCCCATAGGATCCAGATGACCGAAGTCGCCGAGCCTCTATCCGGGCAGATGAGCGAGGCGGTGGTGAAGGCGATGCTGCCGAAGGTGCCATTCGTGGCCCGGGGGCTTCGGCTCGACTGGGCGGCCAAGCGCGGGCTCGATATCGGCGTGGCGGCGACTGCCTTGTTCCTGCTGCTGCCGTTGATGCTGCTGATCGCGGTGCTGGTCTGGGCCGGCGACCGCAAAGCGCCGATCTTCCGCC
>NZ_VRVA01000102.1:0-18826 GCF_008039945.1 Methylobacterium sp. WL64 | reverse complement strand
CACCCGCCGCGTGCCGGCCGCGGGCGGGACGATCCAGCTACGGATGGACGGACGGTTCGGAACCGCATCGGCATTGCGGCCTCTGACCGGAGGCCGCCGTGAACAACCCGTTCGTGCGGAAGATGGAGCGGCACGTCCGGCTCGGGCCCGAGGACCGCGCCGCCCTCGACGGCCTCGCCCGACAGCATATCCGCCCCGTCGCGCCGCGTCAGGACATCGTCGGGCAGCACGAAGACCCGCACCACACCCACCTGATCCTCGACGGCTGGGCCTGCCGCTACAAGCAGTTTCCGGACGGTCGGCGAGCGATCGTCTCGCTGCTCCTGCCGGGCGACCTGTGCGACCCCTCCCCGGCCCGCTGGCCTCGCCTTGACCACGCCATCGGGGCGATCACGCCGGTCACGGTCGCCCGGATCGCGCCGGACCAGATCGGCGAGGCGATCCGGACCCGGCCGGCGGTGGAGGAGTGCCTGTGGCGCGAGATGCGCGACACCACGGCGCTCCAGCGCGAGTGGATCGCCAGCGTCGGGCGCCGTTCGGCGATCGAGCGCCTCGCGCACCTGTTCTGCGAGCTGTACCTGCGGCTCGCCCGGGTCGGCCTCGCCGAGGGAAACACGATCCCGATGCCGATCACCCAACCCGACCTCGCCGACGCCCTCGGCCAGACCAGCGTGCATATCAACCGTACCCTGAAGGCGCTGCGCACCGGCGGCCTCATCGCTCTGCGGGGCCGGCGCCTGACGATCCACGACCTTGACGGGTTGATGGAGCGCGGCCTGTTCGACCCAGCCTACCTGCATCTGGCCTGAGACACCTGGCCTGAGACACCTGGCATGAGACCGGCGTACCGGCCCGGACCCCCGCCGGCGGCTGTAACATGCGCTCGGACGGGGCGGCTGCCGGGATCCGCGCCTGAGCCATGGCGGGATACGCTTGCTCAAAGATTGATTTTCAGGATAGTATTTAACCAAATGCCGTCAATCGGCGGATATATATGGGCGATTGAATTGAGTGTGCTCTACTTATTGCGGTTATATAGTTATTTTATACTAATCGTATATAACCGGATTCCGAATTTCTACGGGCTCAACGGCGCGCGGCGAGCGCTTTTGCGCAATATTGGCATTCGAATCGGGGCAAGATCGCACATTTCAAGTCCCATCATTTTCGAGCAAAGTCTCAACGACGAGGCTATAAGAGGCCTTACGATTGGGTATCAAACATTCATCAATTCCGATGTCCGATTTGCCTGCCGGAACGCGCGGATTGAGATCGGTAATCGATGCATGATCGGTTCCAGGGTAAGCTTCGAAACATCGACGCATGATCTCGTCATCGACGCGTTCCACGATAGAACAAGCATAACGCGTCAGACATTCCACAAAGACATCATCGTGCATGACGGCGTCTGGATCGGAGCCGGGGCAATCATTTTGTGCGGCGTTACGATCGGAGAACAATCTATAGTTGCGGCTGGATCAGTCGTGACCAAGGATGTCGAGGCGGGAGTCTTGGTCGGTGGCGTGCCCGCGAAGACGATAAGGCGGCTGGTCCCGAACTGAGATGGATCGTCAGGCCTCAGCGGCCCGGTTCTACAGGACGCGTCGGCCGGAGCTCACCCTCGGTGGGCCCCTCCAACCGCTCCGCGGCGCGTAATCCGGAGCCGCCGCGCTGACGGACGACGGCTCCGCCCGGACCGACGGCGATACGCCGCGTCGCCGCGATGGGTCCGCGTCCCTTGCCTTCGGCCGGCGGCGGCCGATCTGAACCGCATCAGGCAACCGGTTCGAGCCGACCGACAGACCATGCACATCCATCTCGACGCACTCGGCGGCGTCGCCGGCGACATGTTCGCCGCCGCGTTGCTGGATGCTTTTCCCGAGCATCTCGAGGGCGTGCGCGCCAGCGTGCGGGCCGTCGATCCGCGCATCGCCTGCACCACGTCGCAGCACAACGACGGCATCCTGCGGGGCCTGCGCTTCGCGGTCTCGGCCCCCGAGGCTGAGATGCCTGCGCCGCATCGGCACGGCGGCCACGCGGCCCATCCGGACCGCCACGATCACCATGCCACGCACGATCACGCCCACGACCCGACGCACGGGCACGCGGACCACCTGCCGCATCACGGCCACCGGCCCTGGTCCGAGATCCGCGGGGATCTCGACCGGGCGAACCTTGCGCCGGCCGTCCGGGCGCATGCGCTGGCGATCTTCGGGCACCTCGCCGAGGCCGAAGCCCGGGTCCACGGCATCGCGGTCGACGCGGTGGCGTTCCACGAGGTCGGCGCCTTCGATTCGATCGCCGACATCGTCGCCGCCGCCCACCTGATCGCCGCCCTCGAGGTGCGCAGCTGGAGCGTCTCGGCCCTGCCGCTGGGCTCGGGCCGGGTCCGGACCCAGCACGGCCCCCTGCCGGTGCCGGCCCCCGCCACCACGCTCCTGCTCGAAGGCTTTCCGACCCTCGACGATGGGATCCCGGGGGAGCGCGTGACCCCCACCGGCGCGGCGATCCTGCGCCATCTCTGCGGTGAGGCGCCCGGGCGCGGCCGGCCCGCCGGCACGCTCGGGCCCAGCGGGATCGGTTTCGGCACGAGGGTCCTGCCGGGCCTGAGCAATTGCCTGCGCGCCCTCGTGCTGGAGGAGGCGCCCGCCGCTCATCCCGGCCGGGACGACCTGGTGGTGATCGCGTTCGAGATCGACGACCAGTCGGGGGAGGATTTGGCAATGGGCCTCGACCGCCTGCGCGCGGAGCCCGGCATGCGCGACGTCGTGCAGATGCCGGTGCTGGGCAAGAAGGGCCGGATGATGGCCCATATCCAGGCCCTGGTGCAGCCCGAGAACCTGGAGGCGGCGATCGCGGCCTGCTTCCGCGAGACCACCACGATCGGGCTGCGCCACCACCGGGTCGCGCGCGCGGTGCTCGGCCGGGAGGCCGTCACGGTCGCGCCGGAGGGCCGGCCGGTGCGGGTGAAGGTGGTCGACCGGCCGGGCGGGCGCACCGCCAAGGCCGAGGCCGACGATACGCTGGGCCAGGGAGACCACACTGCCCGGGCGCATGTGCGCCGCGAGGCCGAGCGCCTCGCCCTGCGAGAGACCACGAAGGAGGAGCGGTGACGCGCGCGCATCTCGAAGCTGTGCTGGCGGGGCTCGGTCCCGTCGCGGTGGCGGTGAGCGGCGGGGTCGACAGCCTGACGCTGGCCACCCTCGCCCACCGGCTGGCACCGGCCGCGACCCTCGTGGTCCACGCGGTCTCCCCGGCCGTGCCCGGGGAGGCGACCGCGCGGGTCCGGGCCGAGGCCGCCCGGGAGGGCTGGGACCTGCGGGTGATCGAGGCCGGCGAGTTCGCCGACCCGGCCTACCGGGCCAATCCCGTGAACCGCTGCTTCTTCTGCAAGACCAATCTGTACGGCGCGGTCCGGCACGTCACCGACCGGCAGATCCTGTCGGGTGCCAATCGCGACGACCTCGGCGAGTACCGACCCGGCCTCGACGCCGCCCGGGAGCATGCGGTGCGCCACCCCTATGTCGAGGCCGGGTTCGACAAGGCGGCCGTGCGGGCGCTGGCCCGCGACCTCGGTCTCGGCGCGGTGGCCGAGTTGCCGGCCGCGCCTTGCCTGTCGAGCCGGGTCGAGACCGGCATCCCGATCGAGCCGGAGACCTTGGCATTCATCCACGCGGTCGAGCGTCTGGTCGGCGGCGCCCTCGATGCCGGGGCGGGCCCCAAGCGGGCGGTTCGCTGCCGGGTGCGCGCCGAGGGCGTGGTCGTGGAGCTCGACCCCGGCAGCCTCGCCGCCCTCGACGCGGAGCGCCGCGCCGCCCTGGGATCCGGCATCCGGGAGATCGCGCCGCCGCGCCTCTCAGGCGCCGTCCGGTTCGCACCCTACCGGGTCGGCAGCGCCTTCCTGACCGGAGCATTCCCCGCATGAGCGTGGCGGACGAATTCACCCTCGACTTCGCCCGGCCCGAGCGGATCGGCCTGGAGGAGGCCATCTTCTGCGCCGGCAAGAGCCCCGAGCAGATCGACGCGATCCTGGCGGCCGCACGCGAGCGGGGTGCCTCGCTGCTCCTGACCCGGCTCGACCCGGAGAAGTTCTCCCGGCTCGGGCACGCGGCGCGGCTCGATTACTGTCCGGTCTCGCGCACGGCGGTGTTCGGGCAGGGCCCGCCGGTTGCCGGTCCGGCCCGGGTGGCCGTGGTCGCGGCCGGCACCTCGGACGTCCCGGTCGCCCGGGAAGCCTTACGGACGCTCGGCTATGCCGGACGATCCGCGACGCTGTTCGCCGATGTCGGTGTCGCCGGCCTGTGGCGTCTGACCACGCGTCTGGAGGAGATCCGGGCGCATCCGGTGGTGATCGTCGCGGCCGGCATGGATGCGGCGCTGCCGAGCGTGGTCGGCGGCCTCGTCGGCGGGGCGGTGATCGCGGTCCCGACCTCCGTGGGCTACGGCGTCGCCGCAGGGGGGCGCACAGCCCTGGACGCGGTGCTGGCGAGCTGCGCCCCCGGGATCGTGGTGGTCAATATCGACAACGGCTACGGGGCCGCCTGCGCGGCCCTGCGCCTGCTCAACGCGGCGAGCCGCCTCGCCCAGGAGGCCGAACGATGATGTCCCGCCACCCGTTACCGTTCGAACCAGACACCTTCCCGAACGGAGATATCCGATGGAACGCCGCAGCTTCATCCAGGGCGCCGTGCTCGGCGCGGGGCTTACGGGCACCGGTCTCGCCGGCGCCGGCAGCGCGGGTGCGGCCGTGAGCGTCCCGCCGCTTCCGAACACCCGGCCGCAGGACCCGGCCGACCTGCCGCTGGTCACCGATCCCGGCGAACTCCGGGGCGAGATGCTCTACCGCCCGTTCGGGCGGACGTCCGAAAAGATCTCCGCGATCGGGATGGGCGGGTTCCACCTCGGCAAGAGCGCGGTGACGGATGCCGAGGCGACGCGGCTGATCCACGAAGGCGTCGATCGCGGCATCACCTTCATGGACAATTGCTGGGACTACAACGACGGCCGCTCCGAACTGCGCATGGGCGCGGCCCTGGCCGAGGGCGGCTACCGCGACAAGGTCTTCCTGATGTCCAAGATGGACGGGCGGACCAAGGAGGAGGCGCTCAAGCAGATCGACCAGTCGCTCCTGCGCCTGCGCACCGACCGGATCGACCTCGTCCAGCACCACGAGATCCTGCGCTACGACGATCCCGACCGCGTCTTCGCCGAAGGCGGGGCCATGGAGGGATTCCTGGAGGCCAAGAAGCAGGGCAAGCTGCGCTACATCGGCTTCACCGGCCACAAGGACCCGCGCATCCACCTGCAGATGCTGGCGGTGGCGCAGGAGCGCGGCTTCCACTTCGATTCCTGCCAGATGCCGCTCAACGTGATGGATGCGCATTTCCGCTCGTTCGGCCATCTCGTGCTGCCGCACCTCGTGGCCGAGGGCATCGCGCCGCTCGCCATGAAGACCTTCGGCGACGGGGTGATCCTGAAGGCCGACGCGCCGATCAAGCCGCTGGAATACCTGCACTTCTCGCTGAACCTGCCGGTCTCGGTGGTGATCACCGGCATCCAGAACCAGCGCGACCTCGATCAGGCGTTCGAGGCGGTGAAGACGTTCAAGCCGATGGACAAGGCCACGGTCGCAGAATTGCTGTCGCGCTCCAAGCCCTACGCGCTGGAGGGCAAGTACGAGCTGTTCAAGACGAGCGCGACCTTCGACGGCACCGCCAAGAACGCCGCCTGGCTGGGCGAGGACGTGCAGAGCGTGAAGAAGCTGGCGCCGACGATGGAGTAGCCGCTCCCCGAGGGCCACGCCGCGCCTCGCCTCACGCCACATCCTCCAGCCGGATCGGCAGCTTGCGGATCCGGCGCCCGGTGGCGTGGTGGACGGCGTTGGCGATGGCTGCGTTGACCCCGATGATGCCGAGTTCGCCAAGCCCCTTCAGCCCGAGGGCGTCGACCTGATCGTCGGGGTCCGGCACCAGCACCGCCTCGACCGCCGGGGCGTCGGCCGAGGTCGGGACGAGGTACTCGGCGAGATCCGGGTTGCGGTAGGCGGCGCCGTCCAGAACCGTCTCCTCCAGGAGCGCCGAGCCGAGGCCCCAGATCATCCCGCCCATGAGCTGGCTCCGGGCGGTCAGCGGGTTGAGGATCCGCCCCGCCGCGAAGGCGCCGGTGAGGCGGGGCACCCGGATCTCGCCGGTCTCGGCGTGGACGTGGACCTCCGCGAACTGCGCGCCGAAACCCCAGGACACGGCGTGCCCGCCCCCGCCGAGGGTCAGCCCGATATGACCCTGCCGCAGGGCCGCCAGCGCCTTCTCCCGGTCGGCCCCCGCGGGTACGAACGCGGCGAGCGTCTCGACGCCCTCGGGGCCGACCGCCTCGGCCAGCGCGATTCCGCTCCCGTCCGGGGCCGCGAGCCGCCCGCTCGCGAGGCGCAAGGTGCCCGGATCCCGGCCGGCTAGGCGACCGCCCTGCCCCGTCGCAGCCTGCGCCAGGGCCTCGCGGATCTGACCGCAGCCGAGCGCGAGGGCGTTCATCAGGCTGGTCGTCGTGCTCGATCCGCCGGAGATGCCGGCCGCCGGCAGCGCCGTGTCGCCGAGCCGGACCGCGACCCGCTCCACCAGAATGCCGAGGCCCTCGGCCGCGCCCATGGCGAGCAGCGTGGTGATGCCGTTGCCGATCTCGTGATGCGCGCAGGCGACTTCCGCGCTGCCGTCCGGAGCGAGCCGCACCCGCAGGGTCGCGGCGGCGATCTTCACCGGCCGCACCGAGGCCGCGCAGCCCAGGCCCACCCGCCAGGGGCCGTCGCGCATTGCCCCGGGGCGCGGATCCCGGCGCGACCAGCCGAAGGCCCGCGCCCCGGCATCGAAGCAGGCCATCAGCGGCCGCGTCGAGAACGGCTTGCCGGAGACGGGATCCACCGCGGTGTCGTTGATCCGACGCAGGGCGATCGGATCCATTCCGAGGGCCACCGCCACCTCGTCGACGGCGCTTTCCAGGGCGAACAGGAACGGCACCTCCGGGGGCGCCCGCATCGGCCCGGGGGTGTTGCGGTCGACCCGCACGGCCCGCTCCTCGGTCCGGATGTTCGGGCAGGCGTAGAGGCCCGCGGTCACCTCGGCCCCCTCCATGACGAACGGATCGAACCGCGAGGTCACGGTCTCGGCCTCGTGCACCAGGGCGGTGAACCGCCCTGTCCGGTCGGCGCCGAGCCGGATGGCATGGCGCGATTCCGGCCGGTAATTGGCGATGGTGAAGCATTGCCGCCGGGTCGGCACCAGCGACACCGGCCGGCCGATGCGGCGGGCCGCCAGGGCGACCAGGGCCGTGTGCTGCGACAGCGCGAACTTCGAGCCGAAATGGCCGCCGATCAGCCCCGACACCACCCGCACCTGTGCGGGATCGAGGCCGAGCTGCGCGGCGAGCCCGTGCTGCACAGCGCCGACGTAGCGGGTCGGCTCGTGCACCGTGAGGCGGTCGCCGTCCCAGGCCGCCCGGGTGGTGAACAGCTCGATCGGGTTGTGGTGCTGGATCGGGGTCTCGTAGCGCGCCTCGACCCGGATCGCGGCCTCCCGCATCCCGGCCTCAGCGTCGCCCCGGGCGATGTCGGCGTGCTGGGCCTTGAGGTCCGCGAGCCGGACCGTCTCGGCCCCGGGGGCGTCGAAGCCGCCGGAGGCCGGCTCCTCCGCGTAGGAGACCCGAACCGCGCCGGCCGCCTCCTCGGCCGCCTCCTGGGTCTCGGCCACTACCAACGCGACGATCTGGCCGGCATACGCCACCGCATCGGAGTCGAGGGGCCGGTGCGAACTGTTGGCGTAGCCGCCGGCCATCAGGTGCTTCACCGGCGCCACCGCCCCGGCAAACGTTTGGTGGGTGAAGATCGCCAGCACCCCCGGCACCCGCTCGGCTGCGGCGAGATCGAACCCGATGATCCGACCCCGGGCGATGGTGCTGGTGACCAGGGCGGCGTGGGCGGTCGCCTCCGGGCCGGGCCGGTCGGAAGCGTAGAGCGCCCGGCCGGTGACCTTGTCGGCCCCCTCGACCCGGGTATGGGCCTTTCCGAGGATTTTTCGGGAGTCTTGCGTGCCTGATTCCATGTTCGCGCTCCCGGTCCGCAGTCTCACCCGGGAGCAATCGCCGAAGCGGCCGCCCGGCTCCGCGACCGGGCGGCGGGGCGACACCGTGCAGCGGCGGGGCGGTCTTGGAGCGGCCCCGCCGCTTCGGATGGCACCCCTACGGGATCAGTCGACCACCTTGCCGTCCGGGCCGACCTTCACCGTCTGCTCCTTGTCGGCGCCAGCCACCTTGATCTCGTACTGGACCGTCGAGCCGTCCTTCTCGACCTCGGCCTCGTAGGCCTTGCCGCCGCCGGCCTTCTGCTCGGCGATGGAGAGCGCGTCCTTCAACGGGGTCTTGGCGTTCTGGAAGTCGGCGGGCTTCAGCCGGGTGAAGTAGCGCTCGATCGGCTGGTTCTCGGTCTTGTACAGGGCGCCGGTATCGGCGTTGATGCCGTATTCCACCAGCTTGCCGCTCGGGTAGACGACCTTGATGGCGTAGTGCGCCGGGTTCTTGCTGTCGGCCTTCTCGAAATCGGCGTCGATGGCGCGGCCGCCCTTCTCGTCGCCCTGCGCCTGGGCGGTCGTCAGGGCCTGGGCGAGGCCGACCTTGGCGACCTTGGCGACTTGCCACTCCTTCATGCTGCTGTCGGTCTGGGTCGCCGGCTGAGCCGGCGCGGGCGTTGCGGTCTGGGCCAGCGCGAAGCTCGTCGAGAGCGCGAGCAGGCCGGCCGCGGTGGCGAGGCGGTTGATCATGGCGTGTTTCCCTTTGCGGGTTCTGTCTCGGGACCGTGAAACGCCGCGGCCCGGATGGGGTTTCCGGCCCTGAGGAAAAACGCTTGGCTTGATCGAAGCGCCGCGGGTCCCTAGCACCACTCTCGACCGCTGCAGGGTCGGAGGCGACAGGGCGGAGGCGGCTGGCCGAAGGATTGCGTCGGCCCGCCCGGAATGCGCGACAGCGAAGGAAGCCAGCCCGTGCTTGAGCAGATCGGCGAGATCGACCCGCCCCAGCGGCTCCTGATGGGGCCGGGCCCCGTCAATGCCCATCCGCGCGTACTGCGCGCCATGTCGGCCGACCTGCTCGGGCAGTTCGACCCCGAGATGACCGCCTACATGAACGAGGTGATGGCGCTCTATCGCCCGGTCTTCGGCACCGAGAACCGCTGGACCTTCCTGGTCGACGGCACGGCGCGGGCCGGGATCGAGGCCGCCCTGGTGAGCCTGGTCGCCCCCGGCGAGCGGGTGCTGGTGGTCAATTTCGGCCGGTTCGGCCTGCTGCTCACCGAGATCCTGGAGCGGGTCGGCGCCGTGGTCGAGACCGTGGATGCGCCCTGGGGCGAGGTCGTGCCCCTGGAGGCGATCGCCGCCGCGGTTGAGCGCTTCGGCCCGAAGGTCGTGGCGACTGTGCATGGCGACACCTCGACCACCATGGCCCAGCCCCTCGACGGGCTCGGCGACCTCTGCCGCCGGGCCGGCGCCCTCTCGTACGTCGACGCCACCGCGACCATCGGGGGCATGGAGATCGCCGCCGACCGTTGGGGCATCGACGTGGTGACCGGCGGCCTGCAGAAATGCCTCGGCGGCCCGTCGGGCTCGTCGCCCATCACCGTCTCGCCGGCGGCGGCCGAGCGGATCTTCTCCCGGCGCCACGTCGAGCACGGCATCCGCCGGGACGACATCGACGACGGCTTAGGCGTGCGGATCGGCTCGAACTACTTCGACCTCGCCATGATCATGGATTACTGGTCCGAGAAGCGCCTCAACCACCACACCGAGGCGACCACCATGCTGTACGGCGCGCGCGAATGCGCCCGGGTCCTGCTCGGCGAGGGTCTGGCGGCCTGCTATCGCCGGCACGCGGCCGCCGGTCGCGCGGTCGCGGCCGGCATCCGGGCGATGGGGCTCACCGTGTTCGGCGACGACCGGTACCGGATGACCAACGTCACCGCGCTGTACATCCCGGACGGGATCGACGGCGAGGCGGTGCGGCGCCGGATGCGGGAGGATTTCGAGATCGAGATCGGCACCGCCTTCGGGCCCCTGGCCGGCAAGGTCTGGCGGATCGGCGCGATGGGCTACAACGCCCGCAAGCACAAGGTGCTGATCACCCTGGGTGCCCTGGAGGCTGTCCTGCGGGCGGAAGGCTTCACCGTTCCGCCGGGCGCTGGCGTCGCGGCGGCCCTGGCCGCCTGGAACGAGAGCCCGGCCGCCTGATCGCGGCGCGTCCCGGGATCGACCCGGCGGGCCGCGGGAGCGTATGGCTGGCCCGAGGCGTCGCCCGCCATCCGGACGGTGCGGTGCCTCGACACCGGGAGCACCTCATGAACGCGAACGAGCCGGAACCGCTGGACGACTTCACCCGCGTGCACGCGAAGCTCTCCGCGCTGGAGATCGTCCTGGGCGTCCTGATCGGGCGCCTGTCCGAGGAGAACCCGGAGATCCGCGAGGACGTGAAGCGCGACGTCGCCGCGATCCTGTCCGACATGCCGATCGAGGGGCCGAGCGAGGAACTGATCGTCACCGAGGTGCGCCGGGCCGCCGAACTCCTGACCAGCGTCTCGATCGGTTAGAGTCGCGCTCCGGATGGGGGTTGCCGGCGTCCGGGATGAGGCGATGCGCCCGTGTCCTCTCAGCGGGGCGGCATCCGCAGCGCCCCGTCCAGGCGGATCGTCTCGCCGTTGAGCATCGGGTTCTCGCAGATGTGCCGGACGAGGTCGGCATATTCCGACGGGCGGCCGAGCCGGGGCGGGAACGGCACGCTCTGGCCGAGCGCGTCCTGCACCTCCTGCGGCATCCCCGCCATCATGGGCGTCTCGAAGATCCCCGGCGCGATGGTGACGACCCGGATGCCGTGCCGGGCCAACTCCCGGGCGATCGGCAGGGTCATCGCGACGACGCCGCCCTTCGAGGCCGCATAGGCCGCCTGTCCGATCTGGCCGTCGAACGCCGCGACCGAGGCGGTGTTGACGATGACGCCGCGGGCGCCTTCCGCGTCGGGCGCCTCCTGGGCGATCGCCGCGGAGGCCAGCCGGATCATGTTGAATGTGCCGACCAGGTTGACCGTCACCGCCCGGGCGAAGCTGTCCAGCCGGTGCGGGCCGTCGCGGCCGACCACCTTCTCGCCCGGTGCGATCCCCGCGCAGTTGATGAGCCCGTGCAGGTGCCCGAACGCGTCCAGCGCCGCCTGGACCGCCGCCTGCCCGTCCGCCTCGCTGGTGACGTCGGTGGCCGCGAAGCGCGCCCGCGCGCCTAGCTCCGCCGCCACCCCGGCCCCGGCCTCCCGGGCGATGTCCGCCACCACGACGCTGGCGCCGGCCGCGACGAGGCTGCGCGCCACGGCGGCGCCGAGCCCTGAGCCGGCACCGGTGACGATGTAGACGCGATCCTTGATCATCCTGGCTCCCCCGGGTGTGTCGGAGGCCCGGCGTAGCGCGGGATCGTGAAGTCCGGAAGGCCGGCCCGACGACGTCGCCCAGGACCAGCTTCACCATTGACGTGTGAATAATTCCCACATATTTAGATGAAGGTCATCAGGCGTCAGAGCGCGGTTCTCTACTCTGTCTTTGCGCGCATGATCGAAAGTAACGAAGTGTTTCTGCGGCCTTAAGACGAAAAATTTGGCCGAAGACTAGGTCTCGATACGAGCCAATATGTCCCCCGTGCCCGGGCCCTCCCGCGGGCGGCCGATCCCTCATGCCTGCTCAGGACCACCATGCACGCGCCACGGATCGGGACACAGATCGAGTCATGGATCGAGACCTCCGCCCGGCAGTGGCGGCACGGGCGAATCGTCCGCAATCGTCTGGCCGAGCGCGGCCCGGCCCTGCAGGCGGCACTCCGCAAAGCCACTCCCGAGAGCGTGCTGCTGGTCGGGAACTCGCATGCCGAGTTCCTCGGGAATCCGGATTTCGGTGGCCGGCCCAGCATCAATCTCGGCCTCGGCGGCAGCACCGCGGCCGATTGCGCGACGTACCTCGCGGGCCTCCGGGCCCCGGCCCGCTGCGCGGCCGCAATCCTGATCATCGGCACCAATGACATCATGCGCTGGCGGCATCCGGAGCGGGTGGGTACGGAGCGCCGGTTCGAGGCTGCGGTCCGGCGCATCCTGCGGGTTCTGGACGCCTGGGCAGCCCAGGTCTTCGTCGCGTCCGTCCCGCCGATCGGCGCCTGGACGACCGGCCGGGACCCCGCCGCAGTCGCAGCCTTCTCGGACCGCCTCGAAGGCCTCTGCCGGGCCGGCGGCCACAGCTTCTTCGACCCGTTCGCGGGCTTGCGCGACGGCGGTCCGGGATGCGCCTGCACGGGTCTCGCCTGCACGGGTCTCGCCTGCACGGGCCTCGACCCGGACGGCGTACACCTGGCGGACTACACCCGGCTGGCCGCCGAGGTGATCCGCCTGGTCGCGCTCGACCCGGCCCCGCCCGCGCCCCGGAAGCGCGCCGCGGTCCCGGCGGGCAGCCTGCGCGGGCTCCACGCCGCGGCCTGGGGCCTGCGCCCATGACGCTGCGCGCCGATCCTCGACCGGATCCCCCCGCTCGGCTACGGCGAGACCGCGTTCTCAGGCGCGGCGGCGCGACCCGGATCCGCCGGTGCGGCAATCGGGCATCCCAGGCCGATCACCCCAGCCAGAAAATCCAGCGCCGCGCGGATCACGGGCGAGCGCGTGAGGTCGGGATAGGTCGCAAGCCAGACATCCCGGTTCGGCGGTTCCGGCTGGGCCGGCAGGCGGGCCAGGACCCCGTCGGCATCGCCCAGGAAACGGGGCAGGACGACGGCGCCCAGGCCGGCCCGGGCCGCCTCCTGCTGGCCGAACAGGTCGCTGGCCTGGAATACGATCGGACGGCTCCCCAGCAGGGTCCGCAGCCAGATCTGCTGGGGAACGTGGTCCAGCGCGGAATCGTAGCCGATGAAGGTCCAATCCGCCGGCGGCCGCGCGGCCTGGTCCGGGCTTGCGTAGAGGGCGAACCGCATCACCCCGATGCGGCGGATCAGGAGATCCGGGTCGTCGGGGCGGGTCAGACGCACGGCGATCTCCGCCTCTCCGCGGTCGAGGGCGGCGATCCGGGCGGCACCGGACAGGACCAGGGTGATGCCGGGATGCGCCCGGTGGAAACGCGCGACCTGCGGGGCGATGAGGCGGGCTGCCACGGCCGGCGGAGCGCTGATCCGGACCGTGGCGACCGGTGCCGCCGCGTAGCCAAGGGCGCGGCGCTCGATCGCCTGTACGGTTCGGACGATCTCCGCCGCCAGGGCCGCGATGGCGGCCCCCTCCGGAGTCAGCGCGACCCGGCGCGGCAGGCGCTCCACCAGCCGCAGCGCCAGGGCGTCCTCCAGGGACGCGACCCGCCGGCCGATCGTCGCGTGATCGACCCCGAGGTCCCGCGCCGCAGCCGAGAGCGAGCCGGTCCGGGCGAGCACCGCGAAGTGGTGGAGATCCTGCCAATCGATCATCGGTGAAGTTTCGCACGAGGCCCGTGAAGAGACACCGAATTCTCCCACAGACTAAAACGCGGTTCTCTGTCGGGACAGGAGGTTGATCATGACGACAGTGATGACGATGACCCGGCCCGGCGCGCCGGATGTCCTGACGGCGGCCGAGATCGACATCGGTGAACCCGGTGCAGGCGAAGTCCGCATCCGGCAATCCGTGATCGGCGTGAACTTCGTCGACATTTACTTCCGGACCGGCCTCTATCCGGTCGCCGCCTATCCGGCGGTGCTCGGTTTCGAGGCGGCCGGGACGGTGGAGGCCGTCGGCCCGGGGGTCGTGTCGGTGAGCCCTGGCGACCGGGTCGCCTATCACGGCGCCCCGATGGGCGCCTATGCCGAGGCGCGTATCCTACCGGCGGAACGCCTCGTGCTGCTGCCCGCCACCCTCCCCGACCGTCTGATGGGCGGCACGAT
Organism: Methylobacterium sp. WL64; assembly: GCF_008039945.1. Classification (NCBI taxonomy): domain Bacteria; kingdom Pseudomonadati; phylum Pseudomonadota; class Alphaproteobacteria; order Hyphomicrobiales; family Methylobacteriaceae; genus Methylobacterium; species Methylobacterium sp. WL64. The sequence goes on along the minus strand of NZ_VRVA01000102.1, from coordinate 4,877 downwards.
GCTGCGCGGCCTGACCGCCCACATGCTGCTGCACAAGGTCCGGGCGGTCGGGCCCGGCGACTGGATCCTGGTCCACGCCGCCGCGGGCGGGCTCGGCCAGATCGTCACCCGCTGGGCGAAGCGCCTCGGCGCGCATGTCATCGGCACGGTCGGTTCCGAGGGCAAGCGCGCGCCGGCCCTGGAGGCCGGTGCGGACGCGGTGCTCCTGCACGGCGCGGATAACTGGGCCGAGCGGGCGCGGTCCCTGGCGGATGGGCAGGGCGTGCATCTGGCGATCGACGGCATCGGCGGCGGCATGCTGGCACGGACCTTCGCGGCGGTCCGGCCGTTCGGGACCGTGGCGAGCCTCGGCCAGCCGGCCGGGCCGATCCCGCCTGTCCGCGTCGAGACGCTGGGAGGCGGGCGGTCGGTCGCGTTGATGCGACCGAGCGTGATGGCCTACGCCAACGATCCGGACCTGTATCGCCGCGGCGCCGCGGACCTGATCGCCGCCCTGGAGGTCGGCCTGATCAACCCGATCGGAGCCGCCTACGACCTCCGGGACGCCGCCCGCGCGCATGCCGACCTGGAGGGCGGCCTGACCACGGGCAGCGTCATCCTTACGGTTTAGAGCCTTCCGCCCCGCTTCGACCGAGGGCTGCGGATCCGTCGGAAATACGGTTTTCCGCGTGTCGATCGACAGCCCGCGTGCGGCGTCGCGCTGCCCGAATCGCGGCACGGGTGTATGGACGGTGCACGATTCGACGCTCGGAGCGGATCGTCCCGCGCGGTCGCGCCAGGGGCGCGCCAGGAGTGACAGGGCCGGAATGCCGTCCGTCGACACGCCCGTTCCTGTGGGCTTCTTCGCGCTCCTGCTCGTCGCCTTCGCGGTGAAGCACCTCGCGGCGGATTTCCTGCTTCAGACCAACTGGATGGCCCATGGCAAGGACCGGGCCTCGGCTTGGGCCTGGCCGCTCTGCGCCCATACCGGCCTGCACGGTTTCGGGACGCTGCTGATCGCCCTGGCGGTCGAGCCGGCCCTGTGGTGGCTGGCGCTCGCGGATTTCGCGATCCACACGGGGATCGACCGGGGCAAGGCGCTGATCGGCCAGCGGACCCGCTTCCCGGCTTCGGACGCGCGGTTCTGGTGGCTGATCGGGGTCGATCAGTTCCTCCACCAGGTCACCCATATCGGTCTCGCCGCCGTGTTGGCCGCGGCCTAGCGCATCGTGCCGGATATCGGCACCGGCACGATGCGCGAGGTCTTCGCTTCGCATCGTCCCGAAAGGCGGCGGCCACCTTTCGGGACGATGCTCCAATCCTCAGGTCAGCTCGGCCTCGAGCAGCAGGTTGGTGTCGGCGACCTTGCCGGCGAGCTCCAGGATCAGGAAGCGCTGGAGCGCGAGGGCGAGGTCGGGGTGCTCGCGCTCCATCCGAGCCAGCGCGGCCCGGTCGACGCCGACCACCCGGCAGGGGCTCTCGGCGAGGGCGGTGGCGGTGCGCCGCCCGCCCTTCACCAGTCCGATCTCGCCGATCACCGTGCCGGCCGTCGTGGTGCGCAGGCGGAGGTTGGGCCGGCCGGACACCTCCATCTCGATGGACACGACGCCCTGCTCGAGGAAGTACAGGGTGTCGGCCGCCTCGCCCTGGCGGAGCAGCGCCTCGCCGGCCGCCAGGGTGCGGACGCTGAGATACGGCGCGAAATCGGCCTGCGCGAGACTGCAACCGAGACGGTCGGCCATGTGCTCGGCAAAGAGCGCGACGGCCCCCTCCCCGGCTGAGCCGGTCTCGGTGAGCAGCAGCGTCTCGGCCTCGCGCAGGGCCTCGTCCAGGGTGTGGCGCGTCCGCAGCCGCAGACCGGCGAGACCGCCGCGCTGGATCTGCCTGAGCGCCGCGGCCCCCAGATGGACCAGCAGCACGTCGAAGCCGCGCTGCTCGGCGAGCTGCCCGATCTTGCGGAACGCGATCAGGGCCGAGCTGTCGAGCCCGACGCAATCGCGAAAATCCAGGATCAGGGTGCGCAGGGTGCCGGGCTCCGCGGCGGCCCGGCGATAGATCGTCTGGGCGTTGAGGAAGAACAGGTAGCCCTGCAGGGCGTAGATCCGCGTCCGGTCCCCGGATTCGCGCAGCAGCTCGGCGGTGTCGGGCGCGCGGATGATGCTGCTGCGCCGCTCCGACCCGGACAGCGACCGGCGTACCGCCGGGATCTGGCCGTACTGGACCGCGAAGATCAGGATCGCCAGCACGACGCCGACCAAAAAGCCCGTGGTGGCGCCGAACAGGGCGGTCGCCGCACACACCGCCAGGGCGATGCCGGTCTCCCACACCGGGAAGGTCCGGCAGGCCAGCGCGAGGTTAACCAGCAGCCCGAGGCCGATGGCGATCAGGGCGCCGCCGGCCAGCGGGCGGGGCAGCAGCGCCAGCGGGCTCGCGCCGAACACCAGCAGCGCCGCCATCACGGCGAGCGTGAGCCACCAGCCGAGCCAGTGGCTGCCCCCGATATTGTGCAGCAGCAGCGTCGAGGTCCGGCCGAAGCCCATGGCGGGGCTGCCGAACAGGCTGCCGACCAGGTTGGCCGCCCCCGACGCGACGAACATCCGGTCGATGTTGAGATCGCGCCGCATCTCCAATTCGACGCTGATGACGTAGAGGATCTGGATGATGATCGCGACGACGATCTCGGTGGCGATCCGGGGCAGGATCGGCAGGAGCAGGGCGGGGTCGAGGGCCTGGAGCGCCATCGCGGCCGGGGCCTGCAGCATCGATCCCGTCGGCAGCGCCTCGATCAGCCATCCGGCCGCCTGCGCGGCGGCCGTGTCGATGCCCTGCACGGCAAGGCCGAGATGCACGCCGACGAGGCTGACCAGGATGACCGTCGGGTAGGTGCCCCAATGCCTGATGCGCCGGGGCAGGTAGAAGGCGCAGAAGCCGATGACGAAGGTCAGGACGATGCGTCCGAGCACCCCGGGATCGAGGAGGCTCGGGTCGAGGGCCGCCGACTCGAGCAGGTTCAGCATCGCCGCGGCGGGATCGTCGAGATGCGCGCCGATCTGCAGGCCGCTCTTCAGGAACAGCAGGCCGACGCCGCCGAGGAAGCCGGTCAGGACCGGGTAGGGCAGGAGCTGCGCCAGCAGCGAGGCGCGCAGCGTGCCGAGCAGGGCGAAGACGAGGCCGGTGGCGAAGGTCGAGACGCCGCAGGCGACCAGCACGATCCGGCCGACCGTGGCGGGATCGGTGATGCCGCTGTCGCGGAGTTCCCCGGCCACCGCGGCGGCGATCGCCGCCTGCACGATCGCGGCCGCCCCGATGAAGGACAGCGACACCACCACGGTTCGCCGCAGCGCGACGAAGACGAGGCTGCCCAGCACGTAGGCCGCCAGCATCGCCGACATCCCGGCGACGCGGCTCTCCGCGAGCGGGCCGGAAAAGATCAGCTGCGAGAAGCTGATCAGGTCGAGCAGCAGGACCATGGTGGCGACTGCGGCGGCCGCGATCGTGCGCGCCGTGCGCACCAGCGCCTCGCGTCCCTCGGTCGGCCGCCCACTGCCGGCGGAGGCCATATCGGTGGTTGTCATCGGTACGGTTTCCGCATTCCGAAGATGTGTTCCCGGCCGGAGCAGCAGATCCCCGGCCGCCGCATGCACAGGCAGCGCGGACGTGCGGGAATCAGGCTTGGCCGCAGCTTTCTAACCCGATGGCAGCCCGGGGCTTAAATTATCGTACCGGCAGCAAGGGGCGGGCGACGGTGTTGTTCAAGTTTCAACCGAATCCGCTGCGGCTCGAACCCTGCGGGAATGCGGTTTCGGCTGGGCATCCGGAGCTATCCCTCTGCCGGGCCTGGCGATTCGGGAGACGGATTCCTCTCCCCGGCGTCATGCTCTAAGCCGGCTGCAAACAGGAACCGCCGATGCCCGCCTCGACCCGCCTGCCCCGTCCCGTGCGCGCCGCGCTCCTGCTTGCCGGCCTCGCGGGGACCGCGCAGGCCGAGGATGCGCCGTCGATCGCCTGGCCCGAGCCCGGCGGCCGGGCGACGATCAGCCGGGCCTTCAACGGATCCCCGATCACGGTCGGGGTCTCGTCCCGCACCGGCGGCGCGATCGACAGCCTGACCTGGGGCGGCACGCAGTTCATCAACGCCCACGATCACGGCCGCGAACTGCAATCGGCCTCGTCCTACGACGGCTACGGCGAGTGCCTGAACCCCACCGAGGCCGGCAGCGACTCCGACGGTACGGGTCCGCGCAGCACGACCCTGCTGACGGAGCTGAAACGCGGACCGGACACGCTCCAGACGCGATCGCAGATGGCCTACTGGATCGAGCCGGGCCGCGTCACCGGCAGCTGCCCGAAGGGACCCGGCCCCCATGCCGGACCCCGGTCCGACGACGTCCTGGCTAAGACCGTCACCCTGGGCGCCGCGGGCGTGGCCAACGCCATCGCGTACCGCGCCACCTACATCACCGCGCAACCCCACGAATCGGCGACCTTCGAGGCGGCGACCGCCTACATGCCGCCGGACTTCACGGCCTTCTGGAACCTCGACTCGGCGACCGGTCAGTCCGCGCCGCTCTCGGCCGGGCCGGGCGAGCAGGGCGTGCCGGTGATCCTGGCCACCCCCGACGGCTCCCGAGCGATGGGCGTCTACAGCCCCGCCCTCCCCCAGCCGACCGTTCCGAATGCCGGTTATGGCCGGTTCAACTTCGCGACCCTGCCGGGCCCGGGCAACGCCACCGTGAAGTGGAACTGCGTCTTCCGGGAGAACAACGTCCCCGCGGGGGCGCACAGCTACACCTGCTACGTGGTGGTCGGCACCCTGCAGGACGTCCGCGCGGGCCTCGTCGCCCTGCGGGCGGCCCTGACCGGCGGGCAGGCGGCTCCCCTCCCCGCCAACCCGGCCC
>NZ_VRVA01000101.1:0-19013 GCF_008039945.1 Methylobacterium sp. WL64 | reverse complement strand
GCCCGAACTTCGCGCGGTTCGCGGGCAGCCGCAGCGGCAGCTTCGTCGGTCCATCGGCGCGTGACGGCGTAGAGCGGTTCTACACCTTTATGCAGGTGGGAGATCTGCCGATGATCCTCAACGTGGCACTTGGCACGAGAGAGATCGAGGCCGAGTGGCGTCAGAAGGCGCTTGTGATCAGCGTCATCGTGCTAGCGCTGTGCGGGCTGACCGTCGCGCTGTCGCTCCTGTTCGGGCGTGAACTGCGCCGCCGATCAGCGATGCAGGCCGAACTCGCCAAGCTGTCGCTGACGGACGTCCTGACAGGCCTGCCGAACCGCCGCGCGTTCGAGGACGCCTTCAGCCGGGCGGGGGGCAGCGCGAAGCACTTGGGTAAACCGCTCTCCCTCCTGATCGTCGATGCAGACCACTTCAAGCGCTTCAACGACCACTACGGCCATCAGGTCGGCGACGAGGTGCTGCAAGGCTTAGCACGCCGCCTGTCGGCCAGCGTTCATCGCCCCCACGATCTCGTCTGCCGGGTGGGTGGTGAGGAATTCACCATCCTCCTACCGGATACTGATCAGGCAGGTGCCCTGCGCATCGCGGAGAAGGTCCACGCCGAGGTATCAACCCTGGCCATCGGATCAGCCGGCATTGGGCCAGGAGCGGTCACGGTGAGCATTGGGCTGGCGTGTGCCGTGCCGACGGGCGAGCCAGCCATCGCGCTGACGGACCTCTACCGCCTCGCGGATACGGCGCTCTACGAATCCAAGGCGAGCGGGCGCAATCAGACCCGCTGTGCGAATTCGCAGAACGTCCCGGCCTCCTTGCAGAAGCGGGCGCTTGAGGTGGTCGGCACCTCGTAAGCTGCCACGTCCTTTGCTGTCGCCAGGTCGGGCTCTGCCTTCTTGGAGGTTGTATCGCTACGCTTTTTCACGACCTGTGGCACAGGGCCGCCACCATGCCGATCCGGCCCGAACACCGCTTATTCTATCCGATAGACTGGCGCGAGGTATCGACGGCGATCCGCTTTGGTCGGGCGCAGGGCCGCTGTGAGCGCTGCGGGCGACCGCACGGGCAGATTGGTCTACCACCTCGGCGATGGACGCTGGTGGGACGCTGAGGCCAGCCGCTGGCGCGATGGCTGGGGCAGCCGGATCCGAATCAGGTCTGGCGTTGATATCCTCGGTCGCGCTCGCCGACCCCATGTCGTTCTGGCAGCCGTGCAACGAGACCACGACACGGCCGACAACGCGGACGCCAACCTCGCGGCCTTCTGCCAGCGCGACCACATGATCCACGACCGGCCGGAGCATCAGAGACGGCGTCGAAAAACGCTGTTCCGGCGCAAGGCGATGGGGGATCCATTCGGTGGACCCTACGCCCGAGATACGGCTGAGAAAGCAGTCAGCTATCCTGATCGCGGTCAAGATTGCGGATCAGGTCACCGATCGGATCGCCGTCGGCGGTCCTGCTCTGGGCAGCTGGATGTATCAAGGCGCTCGAAAGCCTGGGCAATTTTCTCCCCCGGCGGTACGGGCATCGTTGGGCGATGTGCCAACAGCGCGGCGCTGTCCGCCATCAACGCAGCAGGCTCACTGCCGTGTAGCCTATGCGGAGGATCGGCCCAGATCGTCGGCCCGGCCGCCGTTCCATCAGCGACTACACCGACCCTAACAAACGTTCCGACCTCTCGTAGTTGCCCGGATGTAGGACGTGGGCGGCGACCAGCAGCCCGAAGGCAGCAATCGCGGTGGTGGCGAGGGTGGATCTGTGGCGTTTCATGTCGGTGGAACCGACTGCCAAGCTTGCCGTTCCGCTTGCTCTCTCGGGATAGCTAACCGTGACTTCACGGGTGCCGTTCAGCCCGGCTGCAGGAACGATCCGAGCTTTCATTAAGGCTTCTTGTCGGGAGCCACGAACGGTTGGCGACGCCTACGAGCAGCTACTATCCAATCGAGAAACAGCTTCACGGAAAGACGATTACCGTAAAGCTGTCCAAGGGTCCCAAAGCGCTCGGGAGGCGGGTCAATAGGAGAACGCTTATGAAGGCACCACTGCTTGTTGTTGCAGCCATTCTCGCCCTCGGCAGCACAGCCTTCGCTGCTGAAAGTGGAGTTGGCGGCTCAAGCCGTTCAGGAACCGCAAACAGTACCGGCCCGAACGATGCGGGCTCAGGCTCATCCCCGGGTGCGGCCGGCAGCGGCCCTTCAACTGGTGGGATGAGCCGCTCCGGCACCACGAACAGCACGGGAGCCAACGACGCCGGATCAGGCCCGAAGCCAAGCTGGACGAGCGGAACACCTCGCAACCGCTGAACCTCAATCGAATGGAGCGGCCTCACCGCCTCCGTATTCACGGCTCAGCTATTTCAATTGAGCGTGCGGTCGCATTTGCCTGGTCGCGATACGGTCTGTAGACACCGACCGTTAACCAGATTGTCCCTCGCTCGCCGCATGTCGGCGGTAGGCACTCTCGCTCCCGCAACAGCCGTGAGCAGAGCATGACGTGAGCTGACCTCGAAAAGCGCGCCGCGCTGAGTGTGTGGCCTGGCGGGGACCCAGCGCACATCGCGCAGGGTCACGAGCTCCCAACGCCACGCCAGGCTCTTGCGGCAGCGGCTGAAGCCATAGACGCAGACGATGCGCAGCCCTGGATCACCAGACAGGACGGCGACATTCTCTCGCCGCGATGGATCAGGGCCAACGCTGGATCGAGCCGCCTACAATAACGGGCCATGGGCCGGCGCTTGCGGTGTCCAGTTCCTCCGCCGCACCGACCCTCACGCGACCGCCCGGCCGAGGCTTCACGGGCGCCCTACGGGGAACTGGCCCGGAGATCGCCTGTCGTCACGTGCTTGCCCGCCGCACGCTTTGCGGTGTCGCGAACGCCTCGGGCGCGCTGACGGGAAGAGGCGGTTTTAAAGCAGGCGCGAGCCTAGCTGTCGTCGGTCAGGCTCTTCCGCGTTGAGCCTTCAGCTGCTGCAGGGCGCGTTCATTCTCGCGATCGAACTGGGCCGGCGTCATTTCTCCAGTGTCCACACGGCGTGCGAGCTGCTTGCGGGATTCCAGCGCGTCCTCTTCTTGCGCGCTCAGCGGCACACTGGCTCGCGCAGCCGCCTGGGTACGTTCAGCCCACTCCGTGTAGCTGATCCGACCGGCATCGCGATCCGCTTTGAGGCGGGCGACCTCTTCCTGGAGGAGCGCGGCACCCCGGAGCCCTGAAGCGGATGGCTGCGATCCTGGAGCGCCTGTTTGGCAAGCGCCTAGCCCAACCGTGGTCAGCAGGATGGCGGCGATGTATCGGTTCATGGACAGCCCCTCGTTCAGGGGAGCTAAACTGGTCCATACCGTTGGGGCGAGAGCGGATCAGACACACTCGACGTCTTGCATTCCACTCGCTGTTCCGAGCAGCTGCCAACTCTGAGTAGGACGTCGCTTCGGCCCGCATCACGCAAACGACGACCGAATGATCACGCTCCTTGAACGCTGTGCCTCGTTAAGCGCTCGGCCTCAATCCGCAAGCGTCCTGCTCGGTTCTCATGCCTTCAGCGAGCGACGGCTTCACGGCGATGTGCGGCGCCGTGGCGAGCGCGGCGGTGGTAAAGCCGAGGTCCGCGGCTCTGCGAGTAGCCCGAGATCGGAACCGCCTCGGCTACCGGACGGGACGGACTACTCAGGAGCGCCCCGAACAAGCCTCCTGGTCTGTATCCGTGAGCAGCCGCGATCCTGGTCGCCTTTTCGATGCTCATATCGCAGGCGCTCGTCATACCCTGGAGAGCGCCGAGGGCGCGCTCATATTCGGGGAGATTGGTGCAGCCCGGTGAAGTCCAAGCGCAAGCCGGAGCTGGGCCTGCTAGCCCGGCGACAAGAGCCGTAACCGCTAAGCTCGTCTGGAACCTCACAGTCACCTCTTCTCCATTCCCCTCGCTGGATAACAGTGGTCAGAGACCTAGCGATCCCACCTGCGTCACCCGGGAAGAGCCTGCAGATTACGTAAAGGTCGGAGCTGCCTCGGTGCCGGCTGCATCAGCAGGTTGCATTGGGCCTCCATGAACATGTCATGCCGCTCAGTGCCCTCGGCGAAGCGGAGTTTTCAGGATCAAACTCCCAACCCGCAGTTTCAGCCGCGTGGACCGAATGGCTTCCAACGTCCGCGACGGAGCGTCCTTAGCCACGCCTTCGACCTCAAGGGCCGTGAGCTGATCAATCAACTGACCATGCTCATGAAGACCGGGTGATCGCGACTTGCGCGCGATCATCGTGATCAGCTTGCGCATCACTGGGCACATCAACGACCGGTTCTGATCTACCATGCAAGCTGTCCATGACAAGCGGATGAGGAACGCTGCCTTCAACAGCCGATTGTCGATCGATCAGCCAGCATCTTGATAGAGATTGCGGTTGGATCGTCCAGCAGCCCGAATTGCCCTACGAGGCGACTAGCCGACCACAGTTCAGCACCGTGCTGATCGGCGAGATCTAAGGCCTGGCGGGTAGCATCGGCATCGTTGCGGGCTGTGATGGTCCGCGATGTCTTCATGCCACCGTCCGCGGCGAACTTGCGGACCTGATAGGCCCGCCGGGCATGTCGCGAGCGGGGCTGTGTCGGATACTGAAGAAGGTCTGCCATGAGCTTGCCTGTTCGTCACAGGCGAGGGCACAGGGTCCTCAGCCACCGGAGCCTGGTTCAGCCGATCCGGTGATGTCGGCACCTTGCGCCTCTGGGGGCAACAAAGATAGCCGGGATGCCATCACACAGTTGGAACGACGGTTTTCGCGGCGGTGTCAGCCCTGCGCTCCGCCTTCAGCTCCCGCTCAGCCATGAGCCAGAACTGCAGGTCATAACCTTCAGGCCGATGATGTCGGTCCCGATGTCACGAGCCCGTTCGCGGATCTGTTCATCTGGGATCTGGTTGTCCGGTTCCATGGGGCTCGTCCACGTCTCTGGCAGCGTCCAGTCGGGGCTTTGACTGAAGCCGTGACTGAGGGCCATGAGCCGGCGCCTGCAGTGTGCAGTTCCCCCGCCGCACCGACCCTCACGCGACTGCCCGGCCGCGGCTCCACGAGCGGGACGCAGGGAACCGGCCCACGGCCGGCCGTCGTCACATGCTTGTGCGCTGCACGCCTCGCGATGTCGTCGATACGAATGTTGGGGCATTCACGGAACGGCGCGATCCAAGATTGGTTCGCCCTACAATGGAAACCTATGTCGTCGTCCTCGCCGGGTTCGGTGCCCTGGTCCTGCTGACGGCATGGCTGCCGATGGTACTCCGGGCACTCCCGCTGTCTTTGCCCATCTGCTGTGTCGGCGCCGGTGCGGTTTTGTCCCTGCTACCCGTAGTCGCCGGACTGCCTCTGAAGCTTTCCGAGCACCTGTCACTGGTCGAGCATGCCACTGAGGGTGTGGTCATCATCTCGCTGATGGGAGCTGGACTTAAGATCGACCGGTTGATCGGCTGGCACCGCTGGGCCGTGACCTGGCGGCTACTGGGCATTGCCATGCCACTGACCATCCTGGCACTGGCCGTGCTCGCCTGGGCGCTCCTCGAGGTTGGGCCAGCAACCGCTCTGCTCCTGGCCGCATCCCTCGCCCCGACCGATCCAGTCCTCGCCTCCGATGTCCAAGTAGGGCATCCCACAGAAGGGGGCGAGGACGAGATGCGCTTTGCCTTGACCTCGGAGGCCGGCCTCAATGACGGGCTCGCCTTCCCCTTCGTCAACCTCGCCATCGTACTCGCCGGTGCCGGCAGTTTCGCTGATCTGTCGCTAGGTCACTGGCTGACCGTCGACGTGGTCTGGAAGATCGTCGTCGGGGCGGCACTCGGAGGCTTGATCGGACGAGGTCTCGGCTGGCTTATCTTCCACCTGCCGAACGCGTCCAAGCTGTCTCGCACCGGCGACGGGTTCGTGGCTCTCGGGGCAACCTGCCTGACCTACGGGATCGTCCAGGTCGCTGACGGCTACGGTTTCGTCGGTGTATTCGCAGCTGCACTGGCGCTGCGCGCCTCTCATCACAGCCACGACTACCATCAGAAGATGCACACCTACGCCGAGGAACTCGAGCGCCTGCTGATGATGGTCCTGCTCGTCGGGTTCGGATTGGCACTTGGGGCCGGTGGCCTACTCGATGGTCTCAGCCTCTCGGCGGTCGGCTTTGTCATCCTCGCCCTTCTGATCGTACGCCCGATCAGCGGCTGGATTGGACTACTCGGCTCGGGATTACCGGCTGACGAAAAAGCCGTGATCTCCTTCTTCGGCATCCGGGGACTCGGCACGATGTACTATCTCGCGTTCGCGCTGAACCACGCACGGTTCGAGGCGCCGGACTTGCTCTGGGCGACGGCCGGGCTGACTGTTTTGGTATCCATCGTCCTGCACGGGGTGACAGTCACGCCCGTGCTACACTTCCTCGATCGTCGCAGCGGGCGTGACACGCAGAGCGGTCAGGATGAGCTACCGTTCGAGCGTAGCGTTCTGTGATCGCAGTTTTCAAACGGCTCTGCTGCCGGCCAGCCGGTCGAGCAACCTCTGGATCGACACGCTGCTTGGTCGCTGGGTCTCGTCGACCAAGACGAACAAGGCCTCCCCTGTGACGGCAGTATGTGGCGGCGGGTTGCTATGCGGCTCACCCTGGACATCCGCGTAGCCCACCGGCGTGCCGAAATTCTCGTTCAAGATGGCTGATACAACGTCCGCCCAGACAACATTGGTAATCTTGACGTCGAAGCGAAGGCACTCGTCACCCTCGCTCGAGAACAGGCGCTCGATGATCCACTCGGTGCCGGGCGCAACGATGGCTCGGACGATCATCTCCGGGTAGCCGCGTAAGGGCCTGACGATCGCCGAAGCCCCTGCTCGCTTCAGGCGCTCACGGTTCTGGTCATCGACGCACTCGGCGACGATACGTACTTTGATACCCCGCTCGCGCAATCGATGGATGATGTCGAAGGTCCGGCTATCGGACAGACGTTCTCCCTCCTGCTCGGCGAGGATGACGAGCACTCGGGCATGATCGACGCCGGCAGCTTCCAGTGCCGCGGGGTCGTCGAAGCGTCCCTTGAGCTGGACTATGAACGGATCATCTTCGAGGTCTGGTGGCAGGCCATCCGGGAACGCCTCTGTCAGGATCAGCGACGGCACACTTGCGAAGTTGGCGTGCGAACGGTGCAGCTGGTCTAGGAGGCGACGCAGATAATCACCGGGCTCATCGGCCGGGGCGTTCACGAAGACGATGTGGTCGCGCATGTCCCACCTCCACTCGCCTCGACGTTTGCGTTCACGCCGCAGGATCCGGAACTCGAAGAAAGCTCCCCCCGCCTGGGTTAGCAGGAAGATGCCTGATAGGTAGATCAGGACGATGGTGGCCGCCCGTCCACTGGGTGTCTTGGCGGAGAGATCGCCGTAACCAGTGGTGGTGATAGTGGTGAAGGTCAGCCACACCGCTTCACCCAGGCTAAGACCCTCGAAGGCGATCATCGCGGCAACGTGCAGTCCGATAAGGACTAGCAGGCCGATGAGGGCGAAACGGATGCGGTTGCGCAGATCACGCACGACGCTGCGACGGAAGCGGAGGGGCCGGCTCCGGACCTGCGCTGGACGCATCATCGGGCTCGCTCTCATTTTCTTCGGTCGTCCAACCATCGGCCGACGCCGTTCTTCATATCGTCCGTCTGCAGACCCTCAACGCATAGCTCGGCCCAGGCCACCACCCGCGAGAATTCCCGTCCGGCCTGATCGGTCGAGGCCGACAGCCGCTTGTCGGCAGCCCTTTTTCGGTTCCGCTGGCCTCGTTTTCCCCAGATCTGGAACCTCAGTGGGCGTGTTGGTCACGCTTTTGATCCCTCTCCCTTGAAAGGCGAGGCCGTGATGCCCCCTCCCTTGGGCAGGGTGGACTAAGCATCGCTCCGCGCGAACTGATCGGAAGCCTGGGGCCGACCACACCCTCACGCGGTAGAGGTCGCTGAACCGCGCCTATGCAACGATTTCCGGGCGTTGGCGATGGCCGTGTCAGGGAAGAATGAGAGGGCCGCCCTCGTTGGAGCAAAGCGACCGAGGGGCCATCACCTGCAGCGAGGACCAAGGCCTAAGGGCAAGCAAGCCGGTGAATCACACGCTGTTCAGCTACCACAATGGTGACAGCCAGCGGTAAGGCAGCAGGGGACCAATAAAAATTGCAGTTGGTCGGACCACCACTGGATTAAGGCCTTGTGCGCAATCGTTGCCTGTCAGACTTTCGTATCGTCGCTTGTCGACAACAGCATGGGCTACCGGGGGACATCACGATGCACACGCTGAGCCGTCGACACCTTCTTGGATGCGGGTGCAGCCTCGGAGTCGGGATGATTGCGGCTATGGCTACAGGAAGCCTGGCCCTGGCCGCTTCACCGAACGCGAAGAAGACCGACATGACGCCGGATCAGGCTCTGAAGGCCATGAAGGACGGCAACACCAACTACCTGACGGACTCGCCGGTGCGCTCCGCGCAGGGTCGGGAACGGCGCATCGAGATCGCCCTGGGACAGACGCCATTCTGCGTGCTGGTGAGCTGCTCCGACAGCCGCGTCTCCCCAGAGATCCTGTTCGGTCGCGGCCTCGGCGAGCTGTTCATCGTGCGCAATGCCGGCAACACCATCGACACGACGGCGCTCGGATCGATCGAGTATGCCGTGGCACAACTCGGCGTCCCGTTGGTCCTGGTGATGGGCCACAGCCGCTGCGGTGCCGTCGAGGCAGCCGTGAGCGTGGTCAAGAACAACACCACCTTCCCGGGCGCCATCGGCCAGATGATCGAGCCGATCGTGCCGGCGGTACTTTCGGTTCGGGATAAGCCGGGAGACCTCGTGGAAAACTCGGTCCGCGCCAACGTCGACCGCACGGTAGCCCGCTTGCGCTCGGCTGCAGAGCCTATCCTTACCGATCCGCAGAAGAACGGCAAGCTGCGCGTGGTCGGCGCCGCCTACAGTCTGGATACGGGCAACGTGGACTTCTTCAACGAAGGGTAGCATCGCATTGATGCGCTAGTGATCCCGCGTCGGGACGCTTCGCTTCAAGACGGCTGTACAGCCCACTAACTGCCGCGTCCCATCCTGCATTTCTAGCGACGTTGCGTGTCAGCTGGACCACCGGTGGAGATAGACGGCCTCCCCGCCAGCCTGCGATCAGATCGGGGGGCGGGGTCGAGCCCAGCGGTGCTGAATTCATGCTCTTACGCTGCCCCTGAACTTCTTGCTCGGCCAGTTTGCGTCCTAATCCAAGCAAGAGCGCATCCGCCTGAGATTTCAGGACTGGGTCCTCCAACTCGACGATCGCCTGCTGGGCCGCCATCGCGTGGTCGGCGGCCCGCTCCAATGGCGGCTCCGCTGGATTGATCTCGGCCTCAAAGAACGTGCCCTCGTTCATCCGCATCTGGGTGACATCCACGAGGATGCCGCTTCCACCTACTGGCCTGCCAACATGGTCGCTGTTGAAACGGCCCCGCGACAATACCCACCGCGTCCGGCCATCAGCCGAGTGTACGCGGTACTCGGTTAGGTATGTGCTGCCTTCGCGAGCGTTGCTGCGGATCAAGTTGACGACGCGTTCCCGGTCCTCAGCATGGATGGCATTGACGTACTCAGTGATCGGGACACCGGTTTCGGCTTCTACCGGATCAACGTCGAACAGCAGGGCTACGAACGTATCCGATCGAGCAAGATCGGTGGCTGCATCCCATTCCCATCGCCCGATCACATCAAGTGCATCGAGGGCTCGCTGAAACGCCTCGGGGCAAGTCCGGTTTTGGTGCTGCTTCATTTTCGGCATCGAAATTTTCTATCCCGGCCAGGGGAATTTCACCTTGTATCGAGCCCCGATATGCAACCTCAAGGGATAAGCGACAGGTGGCCGCAACCGATGCGTGTTGGACACTACCTATTGAGGCGTTGAATGGATTATGAATACGAAAACCATACCCGTACACCCGAGGGAGCGACTCGATGGGATCGAAGACGCCATCGCCGAACTGGCCTGCCCCCGTTCGGTGGCCCAGGTTCGAAGTTAGTGCATCGTCGGTCGTGTGACGATGGCAGAACGAGCGGACGGCACTGATCCGCTCGGTTCGGTTGGCCAGATGACGACCTCTGGCGCAGGCGGCTGGTAGCCGAGCGACGAGTGCGGCCGGATGCCGTTGTCGTGCTTCCGCCATTGCTCGATCACGACGCTGGCCTCCTTGAGGGTGTAAAACACCTCGCCGTTGAGGAGTTCATCCCGCAGCTTTGCGTTGAAGCTCTCGTAAATCACCGTTCTCCCACGGACTGCCCGGCTCAATGTAGGCAGTCGTCGATCCCACCGCCGCGATCCAGTCCTGAACGGCCTTGGCGATGAACTCCGGTCCATTGTCCGAGCGGACATGGCCTGGCACACCGCGTAAGCTGAACAGATCCGAGAGCACGTCGATCACGTCCAGCGCCTTCAGTTTGCGGGATACGCGGATGGCCAGACACTCGCGGGTGAACTCATCGATGACGTTCAGCATCCGGTACTTGCGCCCGTTGTGCGTGCGGTTCTCGACGAAGTCGTAGGACCAGACGTGGTCAGGCCGCTCCGGCCGCAGCCGCAGGCAGGAGCCGTCGTTGAGCCAGAGGCGCGACCGCTTCGGCTGACGAGCGGGAACCTTGAGGCCCTCGCGGCGCCAGATCCGCTCGACGCGCTTCACGTTCACCGTCCAGCCGTCACGCCGGAGCAAGGCCGTGATTCGACGATAGCCGTAGCGCCCATACTGCAGAGCCAGAGCGACGATGGCGGCCGTCACAGCGACCTCATCCTCAACCACGACGGCGACCTTGCGCTGGGTCGAACGATGTTGGCCCAGGACACGGCAAGCGAAGCGTTCCGACACGCCGTGCTCGGCAACGACGAAGTCGACACATGCCCGGCGGCGTGCCGGGCTCAGAAGTTTCCCGAGGCGGCCTCCTTTAGAATCAGCTTCTCCAAGGTCAGGTCGTAGATCGCTCGACGGAGGCGCTGGTTCTCTGTCTCCAGAGACTTCAGCCGCTTGACCTGGTCACCCTTCAGACCGCCGTACTCGGAACGCCAGCGATAATAAGTGACTTCCGTCACCTCGATGGAGCGGATTGCTTCGGCGACCTTGCGACCCTGCGAGACCAGGACATCGACCTGGCGCAGCTTGGAGACAATCTCTTCAGCCGTATGCTTCTTCCGTCCCATGACGACATCCTCCACATGGCTCGAAGCCATACCTCAGGGAGGACCACTTTCCGGCTCTTCGCCAAGTTTGGTGGATTGGGTCGGCTGGGGGTGCTGGGAGGTAGCTCCTGGCTGAACCGGGCGGGGATTCTCAGATCAGGGCATGACCCTTCTCTGTTACATCCCCGGTTGTCGCGTTCTCCACGTCACGCGTGCGGAGAGCACTGCCCTTCGCATTGCCGCTCAAGCGAAGCGCGATCATACCCGTTGCCCAGGTTGTCGTCCGGTCAGTGCATAGTCGCTATCACCGGCGTCCCGCCGACCTACCGACGAGCGGTCAGGAGGTGCGCCTGAACCTGACGATCCGGCGCTTCTACTGCCACGATCCTGCTTGCGCGCGTCGGACCTTCGCCGAGCGTCTGCCTCGCCTCCTCGACCGCTACGCTCAGAGGACCCGCCGGCTGGCCGATGCCCAGGTTCGGACCGCGCTGGCGCTCGGTGCCACGCCCGCCGCCCGGCTGCTGCCGCACCTGGCGATGCCGACCAGTGCCACGACACTGCTGAGGGGCATCCGCAAATGGCCGCTCCCGACCCGATCCAAACCGATCATCGTCGGGGTAGACGACTGGGCCCTGCGCAAAGGCCGAACCTACGGCACCATCCTGGTCGACCTCGAACGCCGCCATGCCATCGACCTGCTGCCGGATCGTTCGGCCGCGACGCTGGCGGCTCGGCTCCGGCGAGACCCGCAGATCCAGGTCGTGGCACGGGACCGCTCGACCGAATATGCGCGTGGGACCACCATGGGTGCGCCCGATGCCGTTCAGGTCGCAGACCGATGGCATCTCCTGCTCAATACCCGGCAAATGGTCGAGCGCTGGCTCGCCCGCGTCCATCCGCGTCTGAAGCTGTTGCCGGCCGTGGCGCCGTCATCGCCCTCGATCCGGCGCGTCACGGCCTTCCCACGCGCACCGTCCGAGATGCTCGCGCGAGCTGCGGCCCGCGGCCGATGGGAAGCGGCCTACGATGACGTGCGTCGCCGCCATGCGGAGGGACAGTCGCTTCGGCGCATCAAACGCGAGACCGGCTTGGCCCGGGCCACGGTGCGCAAGTACGCCTTCGCCGCGAGCTTCCCCCGGAACGGCATGCGCGAGCCGCAGCCGAGCATGCTCGATCCTTATCTCGGGCACCTGCATGTCCGCCTGGATGAGGGGTGCGAGAACGCGACGCAGCTCTGGCGCGAACTTCAGGGTATCGGATTCGCCGGCACCGCGAAGCAGGTGCGTCGCTGGTTATCCGAGCGGCGCGCAGGCCCGGCTGGAATGACCATCCGGTCGCCGCCAGCAACAGCTGACATCCGTGTTGCGATCTCCACCGCATCACCCCTCGCCTCATCCAAGCAGCTATCCTGGCATCTCCTGCGTGAGCCCAAAGACCTTGATCCCGAGGCTGCCGCAGTGGTCGCGCGCGTCCTGCAGGATACCGAGGCGGCCAAGGTCGTCGATCTCGCCCGCCGGTTCTGTTGGATCGTCCGGAGCCGCTGTGGCCCGCAGTCGTCGGGGGATCGGATGTCACGGCGTTCGATGAATGGCTCTGCGAAGCGCAAACCTGCGGCGTCCGCATCGTGGAGAACTTTGCTGTCAGCCTCGGTCAGGACGGAGACGCCGTGCGGGCTGCGCTGACGCTGCCTTGGAGCAGTGGGCAGGCCGAAGGGCAGATCACACGTCTCAAGCTCTTGAAGCGCGCCATGTACGGCCGCGCCAACCTCGATCTCCTCCGCCGACGGTTCCTCCTCGCAGCCTGATCCACCAAACCCGGCGAAGAGCCACTTTCCAGGGGGCAGGCCAAATGGCTCTGTGGCAGCACGGGCGGGACTGCGATGCGCTGGACCGAGGCGATGAGTGATGTATCGACGTAACAACGCCATCATGTGACGTAGACTAAATCACAGTGCGGCTCCTGACCTTGACCCCTCGGCGTCACGCAGGTGCCTAAGAATGCCTCGCGCGCCGCGAGCTGGCCCCTTCAGCTTCTGATCTGCGGTTTGGCGGCGGCAGCGCGCCAGCACCTCCGAATCGATGTCGTTAGCCGCGTCTTCGCCTGGGGCTGATTCGAGGCGTGGTCTTCGTCATGCTCTGGCCGGCTCTGTGCAACGCTCACAGAGGGTAGGCAGGTGAGGGCGGTCAATGTGGCTATGCGAGGTTGGGTCGCATGAGCATCCGCCTGGCTTGGCACGTCGGGCGGGCACCGTAGATGTGATCTGAAGCAAAGGTACGGTCTATCAACCTTGCGCGACTCATGGGCCAGAGCGGCCAAAAATCCGAAGGCGGCCGATTACAGCCACCGAGCGAATGCCACTAAGGGACACGCAGGTAACGGTTTTTCGTAACGGTGAGGTCGGCGGGGCGGACACTTGACGCCCCGCTCGGTTTAGCCAGCTCTCAGTACCCATACTCTCCGCGCGAGGGGCGCTGCGGCGCGCCATACCCTGGGCTGCGCGGCTGTACGCGAGCACCATAATCGATCTCTCGTTGAGCGCGGCGATTAGCCAAAGCGCGTCCCGCCAAACAACCGGCAACCGCACCAACTACTCCTCGCTCGGCTAGGTAATGACCGGCGAGGCCACCGATAATAGCACCCTTGATACAGCCCTTCGCTTCAGCTGCGCCAACGCTAACGAGTGTGATAATCGCGACTGCCGCCGCTTTAGCTATGGTCCGCACGATGTCTCTCCCAACCTATGCCGGGACCAACTAAACCGTTTGAAAGGCGTTCCTCAAAGGCATGACCGTACCTGCATGAGAGGCACGAATGATCAGCCTGCACACCGGCGGAGGGCTTGAAGGAATTGCTTGGTTGTCCGATGAGCACCCTTGGGCGGTACACCGACGATCGCACCAAGATCAGGAAATCCGGGCCAATAGTTCGGATGATATGCGCTGTTCAGGCCCAGATGGCCGGTTCCGAGCATTAGGGTCGCGCAGGTAAAGCAACAAGGCGGCGGAGATAGCTGCAAGGCTGCCACCGAACGGCGCCGCCAGGAGGGCCAACAGGAAACTGTGTTGCCAGCATACATGGAGAGCGACCGCTCCGCCTATGTAGGCAGCGACTATCAGGACGATGAGGCTCGTTCGCGCAGCCATGGCAACCCTCGAAGTGTCGCCATTATCGCTTATAAGTTGTATTTGATGCAATCAAACGCAATTTCTACGTAGCCTGATTGGCTTGGGTCTGTTTGCTGCGCCTAACCCCGCCGAAGGGTCGCCGCCGCTTTCACGATTGACAGAACGCTATCCCGCGTCGTCTCGTCGGAGATGCTCATGAATGCCAGCACGAGTTCCATCACCTTTGGATCGTCGAAGAACGTCGACGCGGTGCCCTCACTATCCCCCGCCCCTGCCTGACCCGCAAAGAAGGTTTCGACTGGCAACTGCATGGTGTCTGCGATCGCCTGCAGCCGGCCTGCGCCGATGCGGTTGCGACCCTTCTCGTACTTCTGCACCTGCTGAAAGCTGACGCCGATCGCTTGCCCAAGCACCGTCTGGCTCAGACCCTGGGCGGCACGAAGCGCTGCGATGCGGCTCCCGATGGTGCGATCAGCGTCGGTGGCTAGCTTCGGCTTGTAGGGGGCAGTCATCTTGTGGGCAGCTTTCTCTTGATGTGTCGGGGTGGCCAGAGCAGCCAGAGCCCTCAAACCACATTACGTACGATTGAGTTGCTCACAATTTTGCTACCTGTGCCTGCATCGGCCACATAGCTTGGCCGTCCCCCTCTGCAGCCGGTCTACCTGAGCTTTACGGCTCGGTAGTATTCCCCTTGGCCTTCCGCGGCCGCCCAACAGCGCGCTTCGGCTCGGGAGAGACAGTCTCAGCGGGCTCCGAAGCCATCGGGGGCAGCTTTCTTGCGCCGGTTTCCGAGGCCGAGGCTCTTAGCGAGCGCAGAGCGCTGCTCGGAGTAGCTCGCCGCCGTCGAGGGGTAGTCCCGCGGCAAGCCATAGCACTCCCGGTACTGCTTGATCGTCATCCCATTGCCGCTGAGGTGGCGCTTGAGCGTCTTGTACGGCTTGCCGTCGACGAAACTGATCAGCGCATCGGGAGTGACCGACTTCCGGATCTGGGAAGGGATGGGCTTGTCGGCTGCTGGAGCCTGGGTGGTAGCTTCCTTACCGAGCCCAGTCAGCGCAGCGTGCGTGTTGGCGATCAGCGTCGCAAGCTCGGCGCCTTGTACGTGATTGTTCGACACATAGGCTTCGACGAGGCCAGTCGTCAGCTCCATGTAGTCTGCCGCCCCACACTCGATGGTCTCTGAATTCTCGTCCATGGTGTACCTGCACGTGTGAAGCAGGACATTTGTGCCCATGTGAACGTAACATCAACCGGGGTTAGAAATCTTTCTAAATTATAGCAGGATAATTTTAGCCAGCCATAGCTTGTATCTCGCTTGTGCCGTCACGCATCACGTAGCCGCGACCCCAGACGGTCTCGATGTAGTTCTTGCCCTGGCTGGCGTTGGCGAGCTTCTTGCGCAGCTTGCAGATGAACACGTCGATGATCTTCAGCTCGGGTTCGTCCATGCCGCCGTAGAGATGGTTGAGGAACATCTCCTTGGTGAGCGTCGTGCCCTTCCGCAGCGAGAGGAGTTCCAGCATCTGGTACTCCTTGCCGGTGAGGTGCACCCGGGCGCCGCCGACCTCGACGGTCTTCTGGTCGAGGTTCACGATCAGGTCGTCGATGGTGATCACCGACTGGGCGTGGCCCTTCGACCGGCGCACGATGGCGTGGATGCGGGCGACCAGCTCGTCCTTGTGGAACGGCTTGGTGAGGTAGTCGTCGGCCCCGAAGCCCAGACCCTTCACCTTGTCCTCAATGCTGGCCATGCCGGACAGGACGAGGATGGGAGTCTGAATTTTGGCTACGCGCAGGTTGCGCAGCACCTCGTAGCCCGACATGTCGGGCAGGTTCAAGTCGAGGAGGATGATGTCGTAATCGTAGAGCTTGCCGAGGTCTATGCCTTCTTCGCCAAGATCGGTGGCATAGGTGACGAAACTCTCGGACTTGAGCATTAGATCAATGCTATGTGCGACAGTGGCATCGTCTTCGATTAGCAGAACACGCATGACATCACCTCGAACTATGAGGTGTTCTAGTTCCCTATCAATACCGAACCGTTAACAGGCGTTCTTACTGTTCAGCGCTCATTGACGAACCGAACCACCCCTCCCTGATGTCGGCCTTGCCTCCTTCAGAGCTGGAATGCCAAGGCGCGGGCCGAGGAGCCGGTGGCGCCCGCTAACGCAGCTGAGCCGGTTCCCGCTACAGCCCCGACTGCCCCCAAAGTTCCCATTGCTCATATGAAGGGCACGGCCCTCAAAGTTGAGGTGCCGGATCTGGTGAGGACGGCGCTACGGAAGGAGGCGCTAAGCCGCCGGGTTTCAGTAAAGTACCTCGTGCGCAAGGCCCTGGCCGCCGAGGGACACAACATCGACCTGGCCGCCGTACCAGAAGTCGGAAGTCGTTTGCGATTATCAAGGCGGCTCTTATCGCAGCTCTCGCGGCCGCCCTTGCCGCAGCCGCAGCCGACCCCGTCAGCGTGCAGGGGAACGAATGCTCACCGCGGCATTCCTTTTGACGCCCGCGACCCTGGTTGGCCTAGTGGAGTGAGTTAGAGGTTCCCTTGCGGTTTTGGGAGTCGAGAGCCATCTGCCGGACGTCCGCGAGGAGGTTTCTGCGATGGCCCGTGGTCCCAAGCCGGCCGAGCTTGATCTGACCGAAGATGAGCGCGCGCGGCTGGAAGGCCTGGTCCGCCGCCGCAAGATCGGTCAGGCGCTGGCCCAGCGCGCCCGGATCGTGCTGGCCTGCGCCGAGCCCGGCTCCACGAACACCGGCATCGCCCGCAGCCTCGGGGTCAGCCGTCCGAGCGTCACGACCTGTCGCGCCCGCTTCCTCGCCCACCGCCTCGACGGCCTCATCGACCTGCCCCGCTCCGGTGCGCCGCGTGCCGTCGAGGACACTGCGATCGAGGCGATGATCACGCTGACCCTGGAAGGCCAGCCGGAGAACGCCACCCACTGGTCGACGCGCGCCATGGCGAAGCGGGTCGGAATGAGCCAGACCATGGTCTCGCGGGTCTGGCGCACCTTCGGCTTGCAGCCA
Organism: Methylobacterium sp. WL64; assembly: GCF_008039945.1. Classification (NCBI taxonomy): domain Bacteria; kingdom Pseudomonadati; phylum Pseudomonadota; class Alphaproteobacteria; order Hyphomicrobiales; family Methylobacteriaceae; genus Methylobacterium; species Methylobacterium sp. WL64. The sequence goes on along the minus strand of NZ_VRVA01000101.1, from coordinate 1,693 downwards.
CACAGGACCGAGACCTTCAAGCTGTCGACCGACCCGGCCTTCGTCGACAAGGTGCGTGATGTCGTCGGCCTGTACATGGCCCCGCCCCACCGCGCCGTGGTGCTGTGCGTCGATGAGAAACCTCAGATCCAGGCGCTGACCGGTACCGCGCCGGTGCTGCCGATGCGGCCCGGCCAGCCCGAGCGCCGGACCCACGACTATTGCCGCCAGGGCACGACCGATCTGTTCGCTGCCCTCGACGTGCAGACGGGGACCGTGATCGGCCGCTGTACGCCCCGGCATCGTTCGGTCGAGTTCCGCGCCTTTCTCGATCAGGTCGAGGCGAGCGTGCCGGCAAACCTCGACGTCCACCTCGTCCTCGACAACGCCGCCACCCACAAGACCAAACTGATCCACGACTGGCTGCTGAAGCGCCCGCGCTGGCACCTGCACTTCACCCCGACCTCGGCCTCATGGCTCAACGTCGTCGAGGGCTGGTTCGCGCTGCTGACGCGGCGCCAGCTTCAACGCGGCGTGTTCCAGACCATGGGCGATCTGGAGACCGCCATCCACGCCTACATCGATCAGACCAACGCCCAGCCAAAGCCATTCGTCTGGACCAAATCAGCCGACGCCATCCTCGCCAACGTCAAACGCTTCTGCCAAAAAACTTCTAACTCAAATTACTAGCATTACAGTTGCATTTTTCGGCTTTTCGTCGTCAGCCTGTTTTGCTGGGCTTAGGGCGTCGATGTCTCGGGTCGGCTGACGCTCGGCATTTGAAATGGGCGTTTCGGGTGGCCGCCTGATGCGCGCGTCGCCATAGCGACCACGCGACAACGTGGGCGGGCTAGATGCGCCGCTGCGCCAGCCGCACGGCGAGGCAGCGGATCTCCTGGACCGACCAGCGAATCAGTGAGCGCGCAGCCTTGGGGGTGATCTTGTCCTGGCTCGTCTTTTTGGGGGCGGCGCGTTGGCGTGATGGCGGATCACCGCCAACAGCCATCTATCTGGCTGCCCGACCACATCTCGACCCGGACACGCAACGAGAGCTCGCGCTCGGCAGTCTGGCCCATTGAAAGGCCAAGGTCGAAATGCAACTTTGGATTGAATTAAATTCGGAGAAGCTGTGATGCAGGCATCAGAATGCTGCATCATCCGGGTGGCTATCGCCGGCAGCCTAGGCTGGCTGATCGCAATGACCCTGATGTTGAAGCACGGCATGCTCGCCGCCTTGGTTGTCAGTCCCTTGTTCGGGACAGCGGCGGCGATCGCGGCGATGACCTTGTTCTGGTTCGTGAGTTTGTTCGTCTCGTCAGAACCTATGGCGCCTCGAACGTCTGACGTTAGCCGGTAGCAATATTTGTTGCATCAACTTGTGAACGGGCCGCTCCCCACACAGGCCGACGGGGTCAACAGACACCGTTTTGTCTCTTACAGTGCTGGCGATCCAGAACATGTCGGACCCGAAAGCTTGGGCATGAATCGAGATCTCAGCGCGACGACCGCCGCAAATCCGATGGAGACGACCGTCAACTGGACCAACCGAATAATTTTAGCCGCCACACTGATTGGCTGAGCTTTCGCACGTAATTACCCACCCCCTTGCGCGGGTTGGGTTTCGCTGATTCCCTCGTGGGATGGTTCGTACCGATCTTGAGCGGCTGAGCCGCGAGGAGTTGATCGAACTGGTGCTGCGGCTGCAGCGTCCGGA
>NZ_VRVA01000100.1:0-19147 GCF_008039945.1 Methylobacterium sp. WL64 | reverse complement strand
GGGGGCGCTGAGCTGTCTATCAGAGAGAGCGGGGGCCGGGCGCGTGGCGGGGGGGGGGGAGGGGTGCGCGGCTGCCGGAAAGATCGCGACGGGCTTCAGATCCTGAACCGTCGCGCTGCCCCTCTCCCCCCCTGCTGCGCAGGGTACCCTCCCCCGCAGAGGGAGGAGGGCGTTTCCGGCTCCTGTTCCAAAGCCCGAACACCCTCAGAGCGCCCGGACCCGCTGCACCAGCTCGCCGACCAGGCCGCGGGCGGTCTTGCCTTCGGCGGCCGCGCGCCAGGTCAGGCCGATGCGGTGGGAGAGCGCGTCCCGGGCGAGTTCGGTGACGTCCTCCGGGGTGACGTGGTCCCGGCCGCGCAGCCAGGCCCGGGCCTTGCCCGCCATCATCAGCGCGAGCGTGCCGCGCGGCGAGGCCGGGTGCTCGATCATCGCCCGCAGGTCCGGCGCCGCCGCATCGGTGCGGGTCGCCGCCACCAGGCGGACCAGGTAATCCTTGAGCGCCGGCGACACGTAGGTGGCCAGAGCCGCCTCCCGGGCGGCGCGCACGTCGGCCAGCGCCAGGCGCACCGGCATGGCCTCGACATGGTGGGTCATCTCGCCCTCCACGAGGTCGAGGATCGCCCGCTCGGTGGCCTCGTCGGGCATCTCGACCACGACGTGCAGCAGGAAGCGGTCGAGCTGCGCCTCCGGAAGCGGGAAGGTGCCGGCATGCTCGATCGGGTTCTGGGTCGCCACGACCATGAACGGGTCGGCGAGCGGGTGGGTCTGCCCGGAGACCGTGATCTGCCCCTCGGCCATCGCCTCGAGCAGGGCCGACTGCACCTTGGGCGGCGCCCGGTTGACCTCGTCCACCAGCACGAGGGCGTGGAACAGGGGTCCCTGCAGGAACTCGAAGCTGCCGCTGTCCTGGCGCCAGACGGTGGTGCCGGTGAGGTCGGCCGGCATCAGGTCCGGGGTGCACTGGATGCGTGCGAACGAGCCGTCGAGCCCGTCGGCCAGCCGCTTGACCGCGCGGGTCTTGGCGAGGCCCGGCGCGCCCTCGATCAGGAGGTGGCCGCCGATGAGCAGACCGATCAGCAGGCGCTCGACCAGGCCGGCGCTGCCGATCAGGCCGCGTTCCAACCCGTCGCGCAGGGCCAGGACCCGCCCGTGCAGGGCCGCGTCCGGTTCGGCCCCGGGACGGCGTTCGGCGAGGGCGTCACTCATGCGAAGAACGCTCGGGCGCGGAGAAATACACCCGCCACGGGGGCCGTGTCCTGCATCCTGCACGTCTCCTCGGCCCGGGTCCCGTATTCATGAGGGATCCTCAGGTTGAGGCCGGTGTGCCCGCTGCCCGGTGGGGCCGTCAATCCCGGCCGGTTCCGCCTCCGGTCCGTGCCGAGCGTCATCCCGGGGGCCGGTTGCCGGATTCCGGGAAAAGGTGATGCAAAACCAAGGGCCTGGTGCGCCGTCCCGGATCCGCTATCCCGGACGGCGCGCCGAGCCGGCCATGATGTCACGGTTTCGTCACCTCTCGCCTCGCAAGAGACCGCCATGACCAGCTACGCCGCCATCCCCGAGGAATTCAAATCCGCCATCGGCCTGATCGTCGCCTTCGTGCTCGGCACGGCGATCGGGGCCGAGCGGCAGTACCGGCAGCGCACCGCCGGCCTGCGCACCGCGGTGCTGGTGGCGATCGGCGCCTCGGCCTTCGTCGATCTCGGCATGCGGCTGACCGGCCCGGACGGCGGGGTCCGCACGGTGGCCTACGTGATCTCCGGCATCGGCTTCCTGGGCGCCGGCGTGATCATGAAGGAGGGGATGAACGTGCGCGGCCTCAACACGGCCGCCACCCTGTGGTGCTCCGCCGCCGTGGGGGCGTTCTGCGGCGCCGACCTGCCTCTGGAGGCGGTGTTCGTCACCGTCACGGTGCTGACCTGCAACACGGCGCTCCGGCCCCTGGTGAACGCCATCAACCGCGCCCCGATCCGCGAATCCTCCACCGAGGCGACCTACGAGGTCCAGGTGACCACCGCGCCCGGCGAGGCCGGCCCCGCCCAGGACCTGCTGGTCGAGCGCCTGGAGGCGGCGAACTATCCGGTCAGCAACGTCGAGGTCGAGGAGCGCGGCGGGGGCGCGGTCGACGTGGTCGCGACGCTGACGGCCAGCGCCGTCAAGGCGAGCGAGCTGGATGCGGTCACGGCCGATCTCGCCAAGGCGCCGGGCATCCGCCACGCCACCTGGTCGGTCCAGACCGCAGATTGATGGTCGGGGACTTTGCGTCGCGCGGGGCTGAAGCCGCCGCGCCGACGCCCGCACGGTGGGGTGGCGCCGGCCCTGTCAGCGCGGCGGGGCAAGCGGACGGGTGCGGCGCTCGATCACCACGGTCGGGCGGGTGCGACGCTCGACCACCACGGTGCGGGGCGCCCGGCTGGGGCTGGCATGGGTCAGGATCCGCTCCGGCATCCGCTCCGGCTTGGCCTTCTTGGCCGCCAGGACGTGCGGACGGACCTCGTCGACCGGAAGCCCGATCAGGCCCGCGGCGATCTCGACCTGCTGCTCGACATCGTCGGCCAGGTCCTGGGCGGCGGCGACCGCCTCGTTCACCGTGGGCGGCTCGCGGCGCACGCGGATCGGCGGCAGGTCGGCGAAGCTCTTCTGCGTCTTCTTCACGGGGCGACTCGCGGTCATCATCGAACAGACATAGCGCCTTCCGCGCCGGTTGTGCAGTGCATCATAATCGGCGGCTGCCCGTCCGGGGAACATGTCTTGGGCTGGAATACCGCATACGGCACGCCGTTACCCCCGCTCCACAGGGCGAACATCATCCGCGCGCCGGTCGGCGCTGCGCTGCGGCATAATAACGCGGGCCCGCGCGGGGCGCCAAGCGGGGATCGCGATCCCCGTCCCGGACCGGGCGGAGACCGTCCGGAGCCTCGTGCCGACGGGTGGGCCGAACCTCCGGGATGAGCGGAAACCCGAGGCCGCGCGCATCGGCCGGGATCCGGTCCTCCGGACGATGCGCTAGGCTCGCGCGCCATGGCCGAATCACTCGATCCCCGCCTCACCCCGGCCCGTCCGGACATCGCCGACATCCGGTTGCGCGGCCGGGTCACGGCGGAGCGCTTCGTCGCCGCCGCCCCGCGCCGGGTCGTGGCGCCGGCGGCGCCGTTGCGCCGGGCGCCCTCGGCGGAGGCCGGGCTCGACACCGAGGCGCTGCTCGGCGACGCCGTGGACCTCTACGCCGAACAGGGTGGGTTCGCCTTCGTGCAACTCGTCCGGGACGGCTATGTCGGCTACCTGCCGGCCGATTGCCTCGGCCCCGCCGCGCCCGAGCCGACCCACAGGGTCACGGCGGTGCGCACCTTCCTGTATCCCGAGCCCGACCTGAAGCGGCCGGTGCGCGCCCATCTCAGCCTCGGCGCGCGCCTCGTCGTCACCGGCGAGGCCGGGGCCTATTTCGAGACCCCCGGCGGCTATGTCTTCGCGCGCCACTGCGCCCCGCTGGCGCAACACGAGCCCGACTACGCGGCCACGGCCGAGCGGCTCGCAGGGATTCCCTATCTCTGGGGCGGCCGTACCAGCCTGGGGCTCGATTGCTCGGGTCTCGTGCAGCTCTGCCTCGACGCCGCCGGCCTCCCCTGCCCGCGCGACGCCGACATGCAGGAGCGGGGCCTGGGCCGGGCGCTGCCGCTCGCCCTCGACGGATTGCGCCGGGGCGACTTCGTGTTCTGGCGCGGCCATGTCGGGCTGATGCGCGACTCCGAGACGCTGATCCACGCCAACGGCCACCACATGGCGGTGGCGGCGGAGCCGCTGGCCGGCGCGGTGGCCCGGATCCGGGAGAACAGTTTCGGGGCGGTGACCGGGATCCGCCGGCTCTAGGTCGAGGATCCGGGCACCCCGGGTCCAAAACGCGCGGCAAACGTGCTACAGGGACGCTCCGCGGTCGTCTTCCTGCCCGGTTCGCAGTCCAGGACCGTTGACAGGACAGCCCCGCCCTCGCCACATCGACACCATGACCGCAGACCTCGCGTCCCTCGCGCCCGCTCAGGGCACCACCGGCAAGCCGCCGCTGGAGATCCTGCTCTGTGCCCCACGCGGCTTCTGCGCCGGCGTGGTGCGGGCCATCGACGTGGTCGAGCGGGCTCTCGCCCTCTACGGGCCGCCCGTCTACGTCCGGCACGAGATCGTCCACAACAAGTACGTGGTCGAGAGCCTGAAGCGGAAGGGCGCGGTGTTCGTCCGCGAACTCGACGAGGTGCCCGACAGCGGCGCCCCGGTGATCTTCTCCGCCCACGGCGTGGCCAAGACCGTGCCGGCCAACGCCGATTCCCGCGGGCTCACGACCATCGACGCCACCTGTCCGCTGGTCACCAAGGTCCACCGCGAGGCCGAGATCCACCACAAGCGCGGCCGCCACGTGCTGCTGGTCGGCCATTCCGGCCATCCCGAGGTGGTGGGCACCATGGGCCAGCTGCCCAAGGGCTCGATCACCCTGGTGGAGGATCTGGACCAGATCCAGGCCCTGACGCCCGAGAATCCCAACAACCTCGCCTGGGTCACCCAGACGACCCTGTCGGTCGACGACACCCGCCACATCGTCGAAGCGCTCAAGAAGAAGTTCCCGAACATCACCGGGCCGCACAAGGACGACATCTGCTACGCCACCACCAACCGCCAGGAGGCGGTGAAGCAGGTGGCCCCGCTGGTGGACGCCCTGATCGTGGTCGGCTCCTCGAACTCCTCGAACTCCCAGCGCCTGCGCGAGGTCGCCGAGCGCGTCGGCTGCCCGATCACCCGCCTCGTGCTGCGCGCCGAGGAGATCGACTGGCCGGCCTTCGAGGGCATCCGCAAGCTCGGCCTCACCGCCGGCGCCTCGGCCCCCGAGGTGCTGGTCGAGGAGATCATCGAGGCCTTCGCCGCGCGCTACGACGTGATCGTCGACACCGTCTCGACCGTGGTCGAGGACATGGTCTTCCCGCTGCCGCGCGAGCTGCGCAGCGAAGCGGCCGAGTAGGCCGCGCCAGGATCCCGCCCCCGACCCAGGAGGGGGCCTATCCCGTCCAACCCCTTCATCCCGAGGTGATGGGGTGTACCGGAGGGCTCAAAAGAGACCTCCAGGGATCGTGCGGCCGTCTGGAGCGCTCCTTCGAAGCCGCTCCGCAGCACCTCAGGATGAGGCAGCGGGTCGGAAAACCGGGTCCGTCGGGTCGCTGTGCGATCCTTCGACGATCCTGAAACGCCCAAGAAGAAACCCGAGCGCGAACACGTGGCCGTCTACACCGAGGTATCCGACGCGGCGCTCTCCGAGTTCCTGTCCGCCTATTCCATCGGCAGCCTGCTCTCCTTCAAGGGCATCGCCGAGGGTGTCGAGAATTCCAATTTCTTCCTGCAGACCACCCAGGGCTGCTACATCCTGACCCTCTACGAGAAGCGGGTGCGGGCGGGGGACCTGCCGTTCTTCATCGGGCTGATGGAGCACCTCTCCGCGCGCGGCCTCGCCTGTCCGCAGCCTGTGCGGGACCGAGCCGGCACGGCGCTCGGGGAGCTCTGCGGTCGGCCGGCCGCCATCGTCAGCTTCCTCGAGGGTGTCTCGGTCAAGACACCCGGCGTCGGGCATTGCCGGGAACTCGGCCGGGCCCTCGCCGAGCTGCACGCGGCCGGCGCCGATTTCGCGATGGTGCGCGAGAACAGCCTGTCGGTGGCGTCCTGGCGCCCGCTCTTCGCGCAGGCCGAGGCCCAGGCCGATTCGGTGGCGCCGGGCCTGGCGGAGCGCACCCGCGCCGACCTCGCACGGCTGGAAGCCGCCTGGCCCCAGAACCTGCCGGGCGGGGTGATCCACGCGGATCTGTTCACCGACAACGTATTCTTCATCGGCGACAGCCTCTCCGGGCTGATCGACTTCTACTTCGCCTGCACGGACGCGTTCGCGTACGACCTCGCGGTCTGCCTCAACGCCTGGTGCTTCGAGGCCGACGGTACCTTCCACCGGGACATGGCCGCGGCGTTGATTGCCGGCTACGAAGCGGTGCGGCCGCTGGAATCCGCCGAGGTCGCGGCGCTGCCGATCCTGTGCCGGGGCGCCGCGCTCCGCTTCATGCTGACCCGTCTGGTCGATTGGCTGAACGTGCCGCCCGGCGCCCTGGTGAAGCCCAAGGACCCACGGGAGTTCGATCGCCGGCTCACCTTCCATCGCCAGGCGCGGGACGCGCGGGATTACGGGCGGCAGGCCTGAGGGACGGATGAGCACCGAGACGACCGAGACCGCAACCGAGCCCATGCGGGTGAAGATCTACACGGACGGCGCCTGCTCGGGGAATCCCGGCCCGGGCGGCTGGGGCGCGATCCTGATCTTCGGCGATACCCAGAAGGAGCTCTCGGGCGGCGAGGCGCACACCACCAACAACCGCATGGAGATCCTGGCGGCGATCGAGTCCCTGGAGGCGCTCAAGCGCCCCTGCCGGGTCGACCTGTTCACGGACTCGCAGTACCTGCGCCAGGGCATCACCAGCTGGATCCACAACTGGAAGGCCCGGGGCTGGCGCACCGCCGACAAGAAGCCGGTGAAGAACGAGGATCTCTGGCGCCGGATCGACCTGGCCAACGCCCGCCACGAGGTGGCTTGGCATTGGGTCAAGGGCCACGCCAGCGACCCGCTGAACAACCGGGTCGACTCGCTCGCCGTGGCCGCGATGCTGCCGTTCAAGCGACGCTGAGATCGCTCCGGATATCGGCTTCGGTCTCGGACGCTCAACGCGACCGAGGCGGCCCTTGCAGAGCGGCGTGCAAGACCCGGAGCATTCGAACGGAAACATCTTCGACGTCGTAGACGATGATGTACCGGCGATGACGATCAGATCGCGTGTGCCGGCGACACGGCCCGGACGCCCGAGAGCGGGACGATCCACCAAGCGGGCGGTCGTCTCGGCGAACCGCTCATCGGGCGCGATGGCAGCCGCTGGTCTTGGAATCGAGCCGTTGCCGTGTGGCTGCCCGCCCGGCAGCGAACCGCGCTTCCACGCCCTCGGCGGGGATCACACGGCCCCTATTGGCAGAATCCAGTCCGATCTGAACCTGCCGGCGAAACCAAGCGTCATGCTCGATCTCGTCCCGCTGCGGCCTGACGTATGCCTGCATGACGTCACGCAGGAGCTTCGCGCCATTACGGTCGCGATCTGTGCGACCTGGGAGAATTCATTCGTCAGGGTTTATCGACCGGAAAGGTGAATGTCGCCGCGCCCGAAGTCGCCGCCCCTTTGTTCGACGGAACATCTCCATGACGGTCGGAGGGCGACACGTCGCGGCCAACTCGAAAACGACCGGATCGGATGACGTGGCCGTCAGATCCGGCATGGCTGTGCGGTCCTCAATCCGTCTTGCCGTCGAGACCCAGCCAGTGGCGGCCGTCCCGGGCCAGGAGGTCGTCCGCCTCCTTGGGCCCGGTGCTGCCGGCCGGATAGGGCTTCACGTCCGCCTGCGGCCAGCCCTGGAGCAGCGGATCCACCGCCGACCAGCCGGCCTCGATGTTGTCGGCCCGCTGGAACAGGGTCGCGTCGCCGATCATGCAATCGTACAGCAGGGTCTCGTAGCCGACATTCGGCTGGTCGGCGAAGAAGTCCTTGTAGCGGAACGCGGCGCTCACCCGGCCGATCTTCATCTCCGGGCCCGGGACCTTCACGTTGAACTCGGTGCCGACCCCATGGTCCGGGTCGATCATGATCCGCATCACCGTGGGTCCGAGGTCGGCGTTCGGGGTGTCCTCGAACATCTTGAACGGGGCCGGCTTGAACAACACGGCGATCTCGGTGCGCCGCCCGGTCATGCGCTTTCCGGTGCGGACGTAGAACGGCACGCCGGCCCAGCGCCAGTTCTCGATGTTGAGCTTGAGGGCGATGTAGGTCTCGGTGACCGAGTCCTTGGCGACGTGCGGCTCGTCGCGGTAGCCCGGCACGTCGCGCCCCTCGGAGGTGCCCGCCGTGTACTGGCCGCGCACCGCGTCCTCCGGGGGGATCGGCTGGACGGCCTGGGCGAGCTTGGCTTTCTCCGAGCGCACCGCCTCGGCGCCGAACGAGTTCGGCGGCTCCATGGCGACCATGCAAAGCAGCTGGAACATGTGGTTGGGCACCATGTCCCGGAGCGCCCCGGTCGGCTCGTAGAAGCCGCCGCGCTCCTCGACGCCCACGGTCTCGGCCGCGGTGATCTGGATGCTGTCGATGTATTCCCGCCGCCAGACCGGCTCGAGGAGGCCGTTGGCGAAGCGGAACGCCATGATCGACTGGACCGTCTCCTTACCCAGGAAGTGGTCGATGCGGTAGAACTGGCTCTCGTCGGCCTGCTTCAGGATCCGGGCGTTGAGTTCCCGGGCCGAGGCGAGATCCGAGCCGAACGGCTTCTCGATCACCACCCGGCGGAAGTCGCCGTCCTCCTGCTTGAGCAGGCCGGCCTGGCCGAGGCCGTCCACGATCGTGCCGAAGAACCGGGCCGCCACCGCGCAGTAGAACACCGCGCTGCCCTTCACCTTGTCTTTGACCGCCGCGAAGGTCTCGGGCTTCTCGAAATCGCCCTTCAGGTAGTGCAGCCGGTCGCGGATGAAGCCCCAGCTCTTGGGGTCGATGTGGTCGGCGTGGAACTCCGAGGTCGGATCCTTGCTGAACGCCTCCAGGGTCTGGGTGAGATTGTCCCGGAGGGACTCGTCGGTGCCGTCGGAATGATCGACGCCCAGGATGGAGAAACCCTCCGGCAGGAGCCCGGCCCCGGCGAGGTTGTAGAGCGAGGGCATCAGGAGGCGCTTGGTCAGGTCGCCGCCGGCCCCGAAGATCACCAGCGTGCAGGGCGGCGCCGGCTTGGTGCCGCTGGCCGCATCGTCCTTGAGGGCTATCGTCTGCTCGGCCATGCCTGGCTCCTTTCGGGCTGCACTGCAGCAAATCGGCGTGACAACCCACCGGTAGCAATGCCCGTTCCGGCAGCGTCTCTCTATGCTGCTGCGATCGGACAGCGGTGGAGAATCGCGCATGCATACCCACTCCCTCGAACCCTGGAGCCACGGCCACGTGTTCCTGGGAGACCGTCATGACCGGCACGCGCGCCGGACCTGGGCGGTGGTGGCGCTGACCGCGGCCACGATGGTGGTCGAGATCGTCGGCGGCACCTGGTACGGCTCGATGGCGCTGGTCGCCGACGGCTGGCACATGTCGACCCATGCGGCGGCGCTCGGCATCGCGGCCCTGGCCTACCGCTTCGCCCGGCGCCACGCAGAGGATCCGCGATTCAGCTTCGGCACCGGCAAGTTCGGGGATCTGGCGGCCTTCGCCAGCGCGGTCATCCTGGGCCTGATCGCCCTGCTGATCGGCGCCGAGAGCCTCGTCCGGCTGCTCCACCCGGCGCCGATCGGCTTCGGGTCGGCCATCCCGATCGCCGTCCTCGGCCTCGTGGTGAACCTCGCCAGCGTCCGGCTCCTGCACGACGACCACGACGATCACGGGGATCACGGCCACGCCCAGGGCGGCCACAGCCATGGCGGTCATGGTCATGGCGGTCATGGTCATGGCGGCCACGACACCAACTTCCGTGCCGCCTACATCCACGTGATGGCCGATGCGCTGACCTCGGTCCTGGCGATCGCCGCCCTGCTGGGCGGGCGCTATCTCGGCCTCGCCTGGCTCGATCCGGCCATGGGCCTGGTCGGCACGGTGGTGATCCTGGCCTGGTCCTGGACCCTCCTGCGCACGGCGGGCCTCGTGCTGCTCGATGCCCGGCCGTCCCCGGCCGCAACGGCCGACATCCGCGCCCGCCTGGAGACGGAGGGCGACCGGGTGAGCGACCTGCACCTCTGGCAGGTCGGTCCGGGCCACCGCGCCGCGGTGATCGCGCTCGTCAGCGACAACCCGCAGCCGCCCGCGCACTACAAGGCCCGGCTCGCCGGGGTGCGCGGTTTGAGCCACGTCACGGTGGAGGTGCAGCCCTGCCCGGGACACGCGGAACACGGCTGATCCGGGATCCCGAAGGGCTCAGCCCTTCGGCGGTGCACGGGCGCGGAGCCCCAGATACCTGGGCAAAGCCCGACATCAGGGTCCGGGATCGTGCGCCTCACTCGTCCGGGCGGACGGCCTGGCCGCCCCGGTCGATCGGCAGGGTCGGACCCTTCAGTTCGGCATCGCTCGGCAGGGCGCGGACGTCCCAGCCGCCGCCCAGCGCCCGGATCAGCGTGACCGCCGCGGTGAAGCGGTTGAGCCGGACCTGGAGGGCGTTGATCTCGTTGCTCACGAGCAGGCCCTGCGCGGTCACCACCGTGGTGAAGTTCTGCGTGCCGGCCCGGTACTCGTTGAGGGTGATCTCCACGGCCCTGCGGGACGATTCGACCGCCGCGTCCTGGGCACTCTGCTGCAGGCCGAGGATGCGCAGGGCCGCCATCTGGTTCTCGACCTCCGCCAGGGCGGCGAGCACCACCTGCCGGTAATTGGCCACCGCCGCGTCGTAGCCGGCTTCGGCCGAGCGCACCGCCGCCGTGCGGGCGCCGCCGTCGAACAGGACCTCGGTCCCCGCGGCGGTCGCCGACCAGACCTGGTTGGCGGCCGAGAACAGGCCGTTGCGGGTCAGACCCGAGATGCCGCCCTGGGCCGAGATCGTCACCGTGGGGTAGAAAGCGGCGACCGCGACGCCGATCCGCTCGCTCTGGCCCTGAACCAGGCGCTCGGCCTGGGCGACATCCGGCCGCCGCTCGAGCAGGTCGGACGGGATCCCGACGGGCACGGTGGGCGGGTTGCGGCCGATGCCGGCCACCGGGATCGTCACCTCCGAGGGCGGTCGCCCGATCAGGGTCGCGATGGCGTTGACGTACTGCACCCGGGTCAGCCGGATCGCGATGGCCTGGGCCTCGATGGTCTGGACCTGGGTCTGCGCCGTGATCACGTCCGAGCGGGCCGCGACCCCGGCCGCGTACTGGTTCTCGGTGATGCCGAGCGTCTTCTTGAAGTTCGCGACGTTCTCGTCGAGCACCCTCTGGAGGGCGTCGGCGTAGCGCACGGTCAGGTAGTCGGCCGCGACCTCGGCCTGGATGGTCAGCCGGGTCGCGGCGATCGTGGCGGCGTCGGCTTGGGCCAGCGCCGCCTCGCTCTCGATGTTCCGGCGGGTGCCGCCGAACAGGTCGAGTTCCCAGCTCGCCTGTCCGAGCAGCGCGGCGCTGGTGCGCGCGGTGTTGCCGCTGCCGGTCCGGGTGATGCTCGGGGCGCCGACAACGGTCGGGTACAGGGCGGCCTGGGCCGAGGCGACCAGGGCCCGGGCTTGCCGGTAATTCGCAACCGCCTGCCGGAGGGACTGGTTGTCGACATCCACGAGGCGGATCAGGCGGTCGAGGGTCGGGTCCTTGAACACCCGCCACCAGTCGCCGCGCTCCGCCGCGTCGTTGGGCCGGGCCTCGCGCCAGCCCTTCTTGCGCGCCGCCACGACAGCCGCGCTGTCCTCCCGCTTGCCGCCCTCCCGGTAGGCGAGCGGGGTCTCGACCGAGGGCCGGGCATAGTCGGGGCCGACGACGCAGCCCGCCAGAGCCGGGATGAGAGGAAGGAGAAGGAGATGGCGCAGCCCGAGGCTACGGGCGCGTCTCCCTCCCCCCTCTGCGTAAGGAAGACGCTCTTCCGTCAGCAGCGAGCGGGCCACAGCGGTCCCCCCCTCCCGTGCGGGAAAGGGGACCTGCCCCTCACCGGTCGACGACGCGTGAGGGGAGCCCGCAGAACCCGAAGACATAGGCGCGCGCGTGGGGGCCGCCGGTGTTTCACGTGAAAACGAACGCATCACTCTCCGGCCGGCAATGCCGCTGCGCCGCCGGGCCCGGCGCCGCGGCGGCGGGCGAGCACCCGGTGCCGGAGGCGGTCGAGGGTCAGGTAGACGACGGGGGTGGTGTACAGGGTCAGGATCTGGCTCACGATCAATCCGCCCACGATGGCGATGCCCAGGGGCCGGCGCAGCTCGGCCCCCTCGCCGGTGGCCAGGATCAGCGGCACGGCCCCCAGCATGGCGGCGAGCGTGGTCATCATGATCGGCCGGAAGCGCACGAGACAGGCCTCGCGGATCGCATCCACGGGATTCGCCCCCCGGGTCCGCTCGGCGTCCAGCGCCACGTCGATCATCATGATCGCGTTCTTCTTCACGATGCCGATGAGCAGGAACACCGCGATCAGCGCGATGATGGTGAATTCGGTGCCGGTCAGCAGCAGGGCCAGCACCGCGCCGACGCCGGCCGACGGCAGGGTCGAGAGGATCGTCAGCGGGTGCACGAAGCTCTCGTACAGGATACCCAGCACCGCGTAGACCGCCAGGATCGCGGCCAGGATCAGCAGCGGCTGGCGCGAGGCCGAGGCCACGTAGTTCTTGGCCGCGCCGGCATACTCGCCGTGGATCGTCGCCGGCAGCCGCAGGGACGCCATCGCCCGGTCGATCGCCGCGGTGGCGTCCGACAGGCTCTTGCCCGGTGCGAGGTTGAACGAGATCGTCGTAGCGACGAACAGGCCCTGGTGGCTCACCTGGACGGGGGCGCTGCCCGGCTCGATCCGGGCGAAGGCCGAGAGCGGCACCATGGTCTCCTTGGCGGCCGAGACCGGCGCGCTCGAGGAGGCGCCGCCCTTGCTCGCCGCGATGGCGTTGGAGGAGGCGTTGCGGGCGGAGTCGGAGGCGATCGCGGCGGCGTTCGAAGCGGCATCGGCCGTGCTGGTGGCGGCCGCCGCGGCGGCTCCGGTGGACGCGCCGCCGACCGCCCCCGTGGCGGTCGTGGCCCCCGTGGAGGGCGCGGCGCCGCTGCCGGGGCTGCTGGTGCCGGTGGCCGCGTTGGTGTTGACGCCGCCCGCCGCCGCGACGGTGCCGGCCACCGCGTTGGTGATGGCCGCGCCCGGCGCGTTGCCCCCGGAGGTCGAGACGAAGATCTGCTTCAGCGTCTCGGGGGATCCCAGGTAGCGCGGGGCGATCTCCATCACGACGTGGTACTGGTTCAGGGGGTTGTAGATGGTCGAGACCTGGCGTTGGCCGAAGGCGTCGTACAGGGTGTTGTCGATCTTATTCGGGGTGATGCCGTACCGGAACGCGGTGGCGCGGTCGATCACCACCCGGGTCTCCAGCCCGCCCTCCTGCTGGTCGGAGGTGACGTCCGCGAAGGTCGGGTCCTTCTGGAGGGCGGCGACCAGCTTCGGGGCGGCGGCGAACAGCTCCTCGGCGGTGTCGCCCTGGAGGGTGTACTGGTACTGGGCGAAGCTCTGGCGGCCGCCCATCTGCAGGTCCTGGCGCGGGAAGACGTAGAGGCGCGCGCCCGCGACCTGGGCGAGCTTCGGCCGGAGCCGCGCCATGACGGCCGAGATCGGCGCCCGCTCGCCGATGGGCTTGAGCCCGATGAACACGTTGGCCGAGTTGGTGCCGCGGCCGCCCGTGAATCCGACGACGCTCTCCACCGCCGGATCCGCGCCCACGATGGTGGTG
The DNA here is from genome assembly GCF_008039945.1 of Methylobacterium sp. WL64. Classification (NCBI taxonomy): domain Bacteria; kingdom Pseudomonadati; phylum Pseudomonadota; class Alphaproteobacteria; order Hyphomicrobiales; family Methylobacteriaceae; genus Methylobacterium; species Methylobacterium sp. WL64. Next base: position 5,707 of record NZ_VRVA01000100.1, on the reverse strand, counting down.
GCCTGCCGGAGCTTGGTCTCCATGGACTGGAACGAGATGCGCTGGTCGGCCTGGACGCCGCCCATCATCTGGCCGGTATCCTGCTCGGGGAAGAACCCCTTCGGCACGATGATGTAGAGGTAGACGTTGAGCCCCACGGTGGCGAGCAGGCTCAGCAGCACCAGCCGCGGATGGGCGAGCGCCACCGACAGAGTCCGGGCATAGGCGTCGAGCAGCCAGGAGAAGCCGCCCTCCAAGCCGCGGATCAGGATGTTCGGCCGGCGTCCCGCCGCGCGCCCGTGCCCCTCGGCCCGCAAAAGGCGGGCGCACATCATCGGCGTCGTGGTCAGTGAAAGGACCAAGGAAATCAGGATCGACAGCGACAGGGTGACGGAGAATTCCTGGAAGATCCGTCCGATCAGGCCGCCCATCAGCAGGATCGGCAGGAACACCGCGATGAGCGATAGGCTCATCGAGATCACCGTGAAGCCGACCTCCCGGGCGCCGATCAGCGCCGCCTGCAACCGGGGCTTGCCGTCCTCGATGTGGCGCTGGACGTTCTCCAGCACCACGATGGCGTCGTCGACCACGAAGCCGGTGCCGATGATCAGGGCCGTGAGCGACAGGATGTTGAGCGAGTAGCCGAGCAGGTACATCGCCGAGAAGGTGCCGATGATCGAGATCGGCACCGCCACCGCGGGGATCAGGGTCGCCCGGCCGGAGCGCAGGAAGGCGAACACCACCAGGATCACGAGGCCGACCGCAACCAGCAGGGTCTCCTCGGTGGCCGCGAGCGATGCCCGGATCGTGGCGCTGCGGTCGCCGGTGAGCTTGATGTCGATGCCGCCGGGCAGCGCCGCGGTGAGCTGCGGCAGCGCCTTCTTCACCGCGTCGATGGTCTCGACCACGTTGGCGCCGGGCTGCTTGTAGACGAACAGCAGCACCCCGGCCTTGCCGTTGACGATGCCGAGGTTGCGCTTGTCCTCGACGCCGTCGAGCACTTCGCCCACATCCGTGAGCTTCACCGCGGCGCCGTTGCGGTAGGCCACGATGATGTCGCGGTAATCCTCGGCCTTGCGGCCCTGGTCGTTGGCGTAGAGCTGGTAGCGCCGGCCGCCGGCGTCGATCTCGCCCTTGGGCGAGTTGGCGTTGGCCGAGGCGAGCGCCGCCCGGATGCCCTCCAGGCCGATGCCGTAGTTGAACAGGGCGGTGGGATCGAGCTCCACCCGTACCGCCGGCAGGGACGAGCCGCCGATATCGACGTTGCCGACGCCGGGCAGCTGCGACAGCTTCTGCTGCACCACGGTGGCGGCCGAATCGTAGACCTGGCCGCGGGTCAGCGTGTCCGAGGTCATGCCGAGAATGATGATCGGCGTGTCGGCGGGGTTGAACTTCCGGTAGGTCGGGTTCTGCCGGAGCGAGGCCGGCAGGTCGGCGCGCGCCGCGTTGATCGCCGCCTGGACGTCGCGCGCCGCGCCGTCGATGTCCCGGTTCAGGCCGAACAGCAGCACGATCCGGGTGGAGCCGAGCGAGTTCGTGGACGTCATCTCGTTGACGTCCGCGATGGCGCCGAGCCGCCGCTCCAGGGGGGCCGCCACGGTGGTCGCCATGGTCTCGGGCGAGCCGCCCGGCATCTGGGCCTGGACCAGGATGACCGGGAAGTCGATCTGCGGCAGCGGCGCCACCGGCAGCTTCAGGAACGCGAACAGGCCGGCGAGCAGCACGCCGATCGTGAGCAGCGTGGTCGCGACCGGCCGGCGGATGAACGGCTCGGAGATGTTCACGGGCGGTGCCTCCCGTGGTGGTCCTGGCGGAGCGCTGCGTGCTTGTCGGAAGAGGCGCAACCGGCTCCGCGCATCTCCCTCCCCCCGCTGCGGGGGAGGGTGGCCCCTGCGTTAGCAGGGGTCGGGAGAGGGGACGCGGCTTCAGGATGGGTCGCAGCCTTTATGAAGGCCATAGCCGGATCCTGCACCGTTGCTCCCCTCTCCCGACCGCCTTCGGGGGCCACCCTCCCCCGCAGAGGGGGGAGGGATAGGGCGCGCGCCTCGACGGCCTCGCCGACCCTGTCGAGGACCGGACCGAGATTGCTCAGCACGAGATCGTTCGGGAAGCGCAGGACCTCGAAGCCCTGGCTTTTCAGCCACGCATCGCGCTGCGCGTCACGGCGACGACGCGCGTCGGTCTCGTGCGGTTCACCGTCCAACTCGACGATCAATCGTGCGGAAGCACAGAGGAAATCGGCGATATAGGGCGGGATCGGAACTTGCCGTCTGAACTTGGGTCCGTGAAAGCGCCCGGCACGCACCTGCTGCCAGAAGAGATCCTCCGCACGGGTCCGCTCGCGGCGCTGGCCTTTCGCGAAGGTGCGCAGGCGGGGCGAGATCGCTTCGAAGCGGCGCCCGTCGGCACGGAGTGAGCCACATCCTGCACCGTCGCTCCCCTCTCCCGACCCCCTTCGGGGGCCACCCTCCCCCGCAGAGGGGGGAGGGAGAGGCGCGGAATCGTCCCGGCCCCTCATGGTACCGCCTCGCCGCTTTCGAGGGCGGGCCCCCGCCGCCCGGCGATCCGGCGCTCCAGCCGATCGAAGGCCAGATAGATCACCGGGGTCGTGAACAGGGTCAGCACCTGGCTGACGATCAGGCCGCCGGCGATACAGATGCCGAGCGGCTGGCGCAGCTCCGAGCCGACGCCGGTGCCGAGGATCAGCGGCACCGCCGCGAACAGGGCGGCCAGCGTCGTCATCAGGATCGGGCGGAAGCGCAGCAGGCAGGCCTGGAAGATCGCCTCCCGGGGATCGAGCCCGTCCTCGCGCTCGGCCTGCAGCGCGAAGTCGATCATCATGATCGCGTTCTTCTTCACGATGCCGATCAAGAGCACGATGCCGATCACCGCGATGATGTCGAGGGACAGGCCGAACAGCATCAGGCCGAGCAGCGCCCCGATCCCGGCCGACGGCAGGGTCGACAGGATCGTGATCGGGTGGATGAAGCTCTCGTAGAGCACGCCCAGCACGATGTAGACGGTGATGATCGCCGCGAGCACCAGGAACAGCTCGTTGCTGAGCGCCGACTGGAACGCGAAGACCGAGCCCTGCGGCACCACCCGGAACGAGGGCGGCAGGTCGATCGCGGCCTTGGCCTGCTCGATCGCCTCCACGGCCTGCCCGAGGGCCGCGCCGGGGGCGAGGTTGAACGACACCGTGGTGGCCGGGAACTGACCGAGATGCGAGATCAGCAGGGGCGCCCGCCGCTCGCTGATCCGCGCCACCGCGGAGAGCGGCACCTGGCCGTTGGTGGCCGTCGAGGACGGCAGGTAGATCGTGTCGAGGCTGCGCAGGGTGGTGTGCAGGTTCGGGTCGGCCTCCAGGATCACCCGGTACTGGTTGGACTGGGTGAAGATGGTCGAGATGATCCGCTGGCCGAAGGCGTCGTAGAGGGCGTTGTCGATGGTCGCCGGGGTGATGCCGTAGCGGCCGGCGGTGGGACGGTCGATGGTGACGTAGGCGGCGAGCCCCTGCGCCTGGTGGTCGCTCGCGACGTCGGCCACCACCGGGGATTTCGCCAGGGCTTCGGTGAAGCGCGGAACCCAGGTCTCGAAATCGTTGAGGTTCGGGGTCTCCAGGATGAGCTGGTACTGGGTCGCCGAGACCGCGGTGTCGATGGTCAGGTCCTGGACCGGCTGCATGTACAGGCGCATGCCGGGCTCGGCCCGGGCCGCCTCCGTGATCCGTCGGATGATCGCGCCGGCCGAGTCCGTCCGCTGGTCGCGCGGCTTGAGGTTGATCAGCATCCGGCCGGAATTGAGCGTGACGTTCTGGCCATCGACCCCGATGAACGAGGACAGGCTGGCGACGTCCGGGTCCTTCAGGATCAGCGCGGCCATCCGCTGCTGGCGCTCGGCCATGGCCGCGTAGGAGACGGACTGGTCCGCCTGCGTGATGCCCTGGATCACCCCGGTATCCTGGACCGGGAAGAAGCCCTTGGGGATCACCACGAACAGGTAGACGGTCAGCACCAGGGTGCCGAGCGCCACCAGCAGGGTCAGGCCCTGATGGTTCAGCACCACCCGGAGCGCCCGGCCGTAGGCGGCGATCGTACCGTCGGTGGCGCGCCGCCCGGCGCGCGCGAACACGCCCTCGCGGCGGCGGATTCTGGCCTCGGGCGCGTGCTTGAGCAGGCGCGCGCACAGCATCGGCACCAGGGTCAGCGACACGACCGCGGAGATCACGATGGTGGCGGCCAGCGTGATGGCGAATTCGTGGAACAGGCGCCCGACCACGTCGCCCATGAACAGCAGCGGGATCAGCACCGCGATCAGCGAGACGGTGAGCGAGATGATGGTGAAGCCGATCTCGCGCGACCCCTTCAGGGACGCCTCCAGGGGCGAATCGCCGGCCTCCACGTGGCGGGCGATGTTCTCGATCACCACGATGGCGTCGTCGACCACGAAGCCGGTCGCGATGGTCAGGGCCATCAGCGACAGGTTGTCGAGGGAGAAGCCGTACAGGTCCATCACCGACAGGGCGCCGATCAGCGACAGGGGCACCGACAGGCTCGGGATCAGCGTCGCCGACAGGCTGCGCAGGAACAGGAAGATCACCAGCACGACCAGCGCGATCGCAAGCCCCAGCTCGAACTGCACGTCCTCCACGGAGGCCCGAATCGTGGTGGTGCGGTCGGTGAGCGGCGCCACCGCGACGGAGGTCGGCAGGCTCGCCTGCATCTGCGGCAGCAGCGCCTTGATCTTGTCGACCGTGGCGATGACGTTGGCGCCCGGCTGGCGCTGGATGTTCAGGATGACCGCGGGCGTGGTGTCGGCCCAGGCGCCGAGCTTGGTGTTCTCCGGCCCCTCGACCACGTCGGCGACCTCCGAGAGCATCACCGGGGCGCCGTTGCGATACGCGATGATCGCTGCGTTGTAGGCCTTCGGGTCGCGGATCTGGTCGTTGGCGTTGATCGCGTAGGATTGCTTCGGCCCGTCGATCGAGCCCTTGGGGGTGTTGACGTTGAGGTTGGTGATGGTGGTGCGCAGGTCGTCGATGTTCAGCCCGTAGGCGGCGAGCGCCCGGGCGTTGAACCGCACCCGGATCGCCGGACGCTGGCCTCCCGAGATGCTGACCAGGCCGACGCCGGCCACCTGGCTGATCTTTTGGGCGAGCCGCGATTCCGCGAGGTCGCGCACCTGGGTCAGCGGCAGGGTCTTCGACGTGAGGGCCAGGGTCAGCACCGGGGCGTCGGCCGGGTTGACCTTGGCGTAGATCGGCGGCGCCGGCAGGTCCGAGGGGAGCAGGTTGCCGGCGGCGTTGATCGCCGCCTGGACCTGCTGCTCGGCGATGTCGAGGGGCAGGTCGAGGTTGAACTGCAGCGTGATGACCGAGGCGCCCGCCGAGGATTGCGAGGTCATCTGGTTGAGGTTGGCGAGCTGGCCGAACTGTCGCTCCAGCGGCGCCGTGACCGAGGAGGTCATCACCTCGGGGCTCGCGCCCGGATAGAAGGTCTGGACCTGGATCGTCGGGTAATCGACGGCCGGCAGCGCCGAGACCGGCAGGTTCAGGTACGAGACGCCGCCGACGATCAGGATCGCCAGCATCAGCAGCGTCGTGGCGACCGGACGAAGGATGAAGAGGCGGGACGGGTTCATGGCAGGCGCGCCCTGGCCGGGCTCACTGCGCCGACCGGCGCCCGTGCCGGCGGCCGCCCTCCGGCGCTGCCGGAGGGGCGGCCTCGGC